>JAZQTY010000169.1:0-11960 GCA_045631025.1 Eubacteriales bacterium | reverse complement strand
TCCTAAGACCGCTTGGCCTCCGACTTGCAGTTAATATGCAAAGACTCGGATATAAGACCGCTATCCTCGACGCGGACGTAACGGGCCCCTCTATCCCCAAGTCCTTTGGACTTAAGGCGGGCGTTGAGGGTGACGACAAAGGAATGATCCCTCCGAGCACTACCTCGGGAATTGATATTATGTCAATAAATCTTATGCTTGACGACGAAACCAAGCCCGTCGTTTGGAGAGGTCCCGTTATCGCGGGAGCTGTAAAGCAGTTCTGGACGGATACCATTTGGCACGATATCGACTATATGTTTATCGACTGTCCTCCCGGAACGGGTGACGTTCCGCTTACCGTGTTCCAGTCAATTCCGATAGACGGTATAGTTATCGTAAGCAGCCCACAGGAGCTTGTTTCGATGATCGTCGAGAAGGCTGCAAACATGGCGGCCATGATGGACGTACCGGTTTACGGTATAGTAGAGAACATGAGCTATGCCAAGTGCCCTGATTGCGGTAAGGAGATAAAGGTTTTCGGCGACAGCCATATCGACGCTATTGCAGAGAAGTTCGGCTACGATCTGCTTGGAAGAATTCCTATGGACTCGAAGCTTTCTGCTCTCGTTGATAAGGGTTGGATAGAGATGATGAATAACGATTATCTCGATCGTGCCGCAGAGATACTTGTTAACAGAACGCAAAAGAAGATGTAAAAAATCGGGGCAGTCGCGAGTAAACGCGACCGCCCCAATTTGCTTTTATTCGGGAACGTAATTTAAAGTAAGTGAGATTTTTTTGAAATAATCGTTGCCCTCAAGGATTTCGATCTTTTGAAAATCGTCTACGTTACCCTCGTAAAGTAAGCAGGTTATATTGCTGCCTTCCTCAAAAGCAAAGGCAGCAATAGCTTTGATCTCCGTGCTTAACAGATAAGAGGTTACCGAAACATTCATGGGTGCGCAAATGAGAACGGACTTGTCCTCGGAGAACAGAACTCCGTCAACCGAGCAATAAACGGGGTTGTCGCTCGATACGCTTATTTTGGAAAGAGAGGAGCATCCCCTAAACACTCCCGTGCCTATCGTGCGTACGCTTGCGGGAATGCTTATGCTTACGATGCTTTTGCAGTTGGAGAATGCTCCGTCACCGAGCTTTACTACCTTTTCACCTGACGGACTGTAAGTCGGGATTTCAATTTCTGTAAGCGTGCACGTTCCTATTCCGTCAACGGAGCAGGTGCCGTTTTCAAGGCTTACGTAATTCAGACCGTTGATTCCGCTTACGTCTATCGGAGCGAGTGTTTCTTCGGAGTATTCGGTGTCTGTGCTTTCTGCTTGTACGCCTTGTGTGTCGTCTGTGGGATTGAATACGGCGATGCTTCCAACGGTATCGGGCGTTTCCACAGAATCGTTGCCGCCGCCCGTGCCTTCCGAAGCCTTTTGGCTTATACTTGCTATTATGCAGCTTGCTATGATTGCTATTAGAACCAGCGTAGCAAATATGCCGATAGCAACAGATCTCTTTTTGGGGTCGTTTTTGATTGTTTTAAACAGTTTCATTTTTTCAACTCCTTGCTTTTCATTATTGTATTGAAATATTACCATAATTTGGTAATTGTGTCAACAAAATTCGTTCGACACAAAGCAGTGTAAATAGCTACTATTTGTGTTAAAAGCGATATTATCGTGCGCGTTCAACATATTTATTGATTTTTTAGAGAGATTTTTATGAGTGTAATTTTGGGAAAATATAAATTTTCGAGTGGGTTGATGCTCGCGCCAATGGCAGGAGTTACAGACTGTACCTTTAGACTAATTTGCAAAAGCCTTGGCGCGGAATTTACCGTTAGCGAAATGGTTTGTGCAAAGGCGCTTTGCTACGAGCAAAAATCAAAAAAAGTAAATGAAAAAAGCGCTACCGTGGCGCTTGCGCGCGTAACGCTTGAGGAAATGCCTATGGCGGTGCAGATTTTCGGAAGCGAGCCCGATTTTATGGCAGAGGCGGCAAGGATGATAGCGGATAACTCGTACCTTGGCTGTAAGTCAACGGCAATTCCTGCCGCAATAGATATAAATATGGGCTGCCCCGTAAGAAAGATAACCGCGAACGGCGAGGGAAGCGCGCTTATGAAAAATCCAAAGCTTGCGGCAGATATTGTCAAAGCGGTAAGTAGCGCGGTAAGTATTCCTGTGACGGTAAAAATAAGAGCAGGCTGGGATGAAAGCTCCGTAAACGCCCCCGAATTTGCAAAAGCCCTTGAGGATGCGGGAGCGTCAATGATATGCGTTCACGCGAGAACTCGAGAGCGTCTTTATTTGCCGGGTATTGATTTGTCTGTTATTGAAAAAACAAAAAAAGCCGTCGGTATTCCCGTAGTTGGAAACGGCGACGTAAGAAGCGCGCGCGATGCGCTTGAAATGATAGAAAAAACAGGCTGCGACGGAATAATGATCGGCAGGGGCGCCGAGGGGAATCCGTGGATATTTTCGGAGATTTCCGCAGTACTCCGTGGTGAAGCTTTTGAATATCCCGATTTTGAGACTCGTATGCGAGTAGCACTCAAGCAGCTTGACGATATGATTGCAGAGAAGGGTGAAAGAACGGGCGTTGCGGAGGCGAAAAAGCATATGGCGTGGTATATGGGCGGTGTGCGTGATGCAAATAAAGCGCGCGCAGAATTGATGAACTCAACGACTGCAGATCAAATAAGGCTTATCGTTGAAAAGATGATCTATAACGAAAAAGCAGAAGGTAACGTATGAAAAAAGCGGCAATAATTACGCAAAATTATGAACTCGATGGCTTTATTGCCCCCGAGCTTGAAATGCTTGGATACAGAGTTACGGTATTAGAAACCGCGACAAGGATAAATGAAAAATTTGATTTCGTCATCGTTGACGTTGATACCGTAACGGAGGGAATTGCGGACATCTCCTTTCCTATCGTTACCGTCTCCGAGAAGTATGCCACGGAGATAACAGCAAAGGGCTGTATGCTTTCTTGGCCGTGTCGAATTTCGGACGTTTTTGCCTTGGTTACTGTATTCAGCGTTGCAGACGTAAGACAAGACTGTGCTGACGAAAAAAACGAGGATGTCGTGCGTGTTATTAACGGTAATACCGTTGTTGTAAATAATCATTACGTAAAGCTTTCAAACCAAGAAATGACGTTGCTTAAGGAGTTGTGTCGCGCAAACGGTGAGATAGTTACGAAAGAGCGTATCAGGGAGATTTTTGGAGCTGACGACGGTAATATTTCCGAGGTATACGTTTGCCATATCAGAAGGAAGCTTGACTACCGGCTTGGGAAGAAGCTCATATATACTGAACGAGGACGCGGATATAGGACTACTCTTAAGCTTTCGGAATAAAAAAACGAACTGCCGAAAAACAGCAGTTCGTTTTATATTCAGTTTTTATTTTCAAGATAGGTTACAACGTCACCGACAGTGGTGAAGCCGCGAATTTCATCGTCATCGATGTCGATTCCGAATCTGTCCTCACAGATCATAACGAGATCTGCAAGCTCAATAGAGTTAATACCAAGATCATTGGAGAGCTCCGACTCCATGGTTATTTCGTCCTTGTCAATTTGAAGCTCATCAACGAGAATGTTAACAAACTGCTCGTACATTACGTCCTCCTGATTTGTCATATGTTTTTTGATTTATAATGCAAGTGTTTCTTGCTCGCAACCATTATATTACAAAAATGTCATTTTGTCAAGCAAAATATGAATATGTAAAATAGTTAATACTAAAAATTCAAGAATTATTAATTTTTTAAACTGAAAATTTAATGCTTTTAGAGAAGGGAGGCGCGTACGTATGGGATTGTTTCACAGACGCCCCTTGTGTTTATTTTGCTGTCTTTTTATTACTTCGGCGGCTGTTTTTGCGCAGATAAGCTTTGACATAAAAATATGGATACTTGCAGGTCTTATACTTGCGCTCCTTATTGCGGTTGTTTTGTGCTTTGCTTTGAAAAAGCGCAGAAATCAGGTGATTTTCTCTATGCTTTGTCTTTTCGCCGTGCTCGCGTCGGGACTAAATGTGTTGCACAGAATAGATATAAAAAGCCTTGAAGCGAAAAAATACGAAGGTAAGCATAACGTGGCAATGAGTATCGTATCCGAGGAAGCTTCATCCGCTCATAGCGTTGAATACGTAGTATACGTTGAAAACGTCGACGGTCAACGGGTACGTATAAAATCAACGCTCGTTTGCCCGCCTCAAAATCACTTTTATATAGGCGACGTCGTCTATACAGAGGCGGAACTATCCTCCGTTAGCAGCGACGGATATTCAAAAAGAGATCCGGATATAGTTTTAGAGGCGCTTGTTGACGGCGGCGCCGTTGGACTTATAAGTCGTTTTGATTACGAAGCACCGTTTCTGAAAAGACTTGTCGCAAGAAACGGAATAACGGTTACCGTTGCTCAAATGAAAGAACTGATAAGCCATAGAGCCGTATCTGTTTTCGGTGAGAGAACAGGAGGGATGGTAAAGGGATTTCTGATTGGAGATACTTCTGATATGTCAATGGAAGCCATCAGGGATTTTCGACGTTCCGGAGTTTCTCATCTTTTTGCGGTCAGCGGAATGCATATTACCGTACTTATCGGATTTGTAGAGCTGATTTTAAAAAAGCTCTATGTTCCGAAAGTAGGACGTATGGTTACCGTTTGCGTTTTGTCAGTGCTTCTTTTGTGTGTTACAGGATTTTCAATGTCTGCGTTGCGTTCCGTATTCATGCTTTGGATTGCGTACGTTGCGTTTTGGACATCCGATGAAACGGATGCACCTACTGTTTTGTTCGTTGCGGTATCGCTTACGATGCTTATCTTTCCGTATTCGGTATACGAATTGGGACTTTGGATGTCGTTCTTGGCGACTCTTGGACTCGTAACCGTATATCCGGTGATAGACGGCGCTGTTGCTTTGCCAAAGAAGCAAGGCACTCGCGAGTGGCTGTTTAGAATTTTAAAATCCGTTGCTATGACTGCGGCTATGACCGTTATAGCTACTATGTTCTTGTTGCCTATTCAGTGGTACTTTTTCGGGGAACTTTCGCTTGTATCCGTGCCTGCCAATATGATTCTGTCACCGATGAGCACGGTTTTTATGATCCTTGGACTTGTGTTTATGATTTTGGGCGGGATACCATACGTTGGCGCGGCAGGCAGCGCGCTTACATGTGCCGTCGGTGACGGTATGCTATTGATTGCAGAAAAGCTTTCTGCATTGTCTGCGGCGACGGTTTCGCTTCGTTATAGCTTTGTTTGGATTTTCGTTGCGTTGTTTACAGCTTCCTTTTTGATCGTACTCGTGATAAGGCTTAAGCACAAATGGATCGTTTTTATGCCGTTCGTTGCATTTTGCTTGGCGTTGAGTATCGGTATTCCCATATTTAATCTTACGGCGCCGAATAAATTTACGTACTACAAGTACGGAAGCGGTGAGCTGGTGAGTGTAACGAGTATTGGTAAAACTTGTATAGTCGATATGTCAAACGGGGCGTATTCTAAATTTTCTTATGCATTGTCGGATGCTTCAAGATATGGCTCAACACAAATCGACAGTATAATTTTTACGGAAATAACGCCGTATCACGTTTCTTCGATGAAATATTTTTTGCAAAAGCAAATAGTTAAAAATATTTATATTCCCAAGCCAACGGAGGCTTCTGACGTTGAGCTTTTCTTGGAGCTTGCGCGTCTTGCAGAGAAATGCAAAGTAAACGCTTATCTTTATGAAAACGGCGACGGAATAGCTGTAGGTAACGTTACTCTGGGAACGGCACTGTTTTATGATGGGGATAAAAGCAGAACTGCCGTTTTTGTGTACGGAAAAGAAGAAAATATCGGTTTTATTGATGCGGGAACGGCGGCTGTTTGCGACTCGCAGACCATGAATTCGTTTACGACGGACTGTAAAATGCTCGTGGTAGGAGGAGATACCTCGTATGAAAACGAGTTCGTTTACGACGTTTCTGACGATACCAAGGTCATATATGCCTCAAAGGATATAATTTCCAAAGGTTCTATAAGCGTTCCAATGGAAAACGTTTACTTTTTTGATAAGGAATATTCTGATATAACGCTTTCGTTCAAATAATTGCTGTCAAAAAAACGTCTTGCTTCATACTATGATAATGTAATTCCAAAATCTCTTATTTGGGAGATAAGATTATGAAGCATAAATATAAATTCGCAATACTTGGCGGAGATATGCGCCAATATGCGGTAGCAAGGGCAATAGGCGAAAATAAAAATATCAGCGTTTTCGTCAGCGCCTTGTGCCGCGAATGCAAGGACGATACGTCGATAAAGGAGTGTTCGGAAATATTCGAGGCGGTGACGGAGGCTGATGCCGTCGTGCTGCCGTTGCCCGTAAGCACGGACGGAGTTTGCTTGAACTGTCCTGCATATCTTGAAAATCAAAGAATTACACTCAATGAAATCATTGAGAAAATGGAGAAAAAATCTATACTTTTCGGTGGTCGTATTCCACAAAGCGCCACCGTTAAGGCGCAGGCAAGGGGAATACGTGTGTGTGATTACTTTTTGTGTGAGGACTTGCAGATAAAGAATGCGTATATAACCGCAGAGGCGGCAATAAGCATTGCCATGAACAGCCTTGATAAGTGCTTGCGCGGAGCGACCGTTGCGGTGACCGGAACGGGAAGAATATCGCGGCTTTTGTGCGAGCTGTTGGTAAAGCTTGGCGGTAAGGTTACCGTTGCGGGAAGAAATTACGATGCGCTTGCATATTTTGAAATCATGGGGTGTAAAACGCTCGTTATAGACGCTACTGATAGCTGGAGAAGTGAGCTTGAGCACGGATATGACATAATTTTCAATACTGTGCCTGCATGGATATTCGACAGAATTTTTCTTGAACGCGCCGATAAGAATTTAACTGTGATCGAGCTTGCCTCGGCGCCCGGAGGAGTTGATATATGCGCGGCAAGAGAGCTTGGTACTAACGTGCTATGGGCATCGTCACTGCCCGGAAAATACGCCCCACAAAGCGCGGGAACACTGATAGGTGAGTGCGTTTGTAAAGCCTTCGAAAAAATGGAGGTGGGGGTATGATCGGCTTTGCTATGTGCGGATCGTTTTGTACTCATAAATATGCGCTTGCAGAGCTTAAAATGCTCGTTGAGAGCGGATACGAGGTGTTACCTATAATGAGTGAGAACGTTTACTCAACCGATACTCGGTTTGGAAAGGCAGAAAAGCTCGTAGGCGACGTGAGAGAAATGTGCGGACGCGACGTAATCCACACCGTCCTTGACGCTGAACCGATAGGCCCTAAAATGGCGCTTGAGGCTATGATAATCTGTCCGTGTACGGGAAACACCTTGGCGAAAATGGCAAACGGAATCACCGATACGGCGGTGACTATGGCGGCGAAGGCGCATCTGCGAAGTGACAGACCGCTCGTTATAGCGCTTGCCTCAAACGACGCGCTCTCGGCAAATCTTAAAAATATCGGTCAGCTTTTATCGCGCAAATGCGTATATTTTGTACCGCTTTATCAGGACGATCCGAGCAATAAGCCACATTCCCTTATTGCAGATTTTTCATTACTTGGACCTACTCTTGACGAGGCAGTAAAGGGTAAGCAGTACCAAAGAATTTTTGTATGACGAGGTTGCTTTTTAGGTAAAAAGTGGCAGTTCTAAACTTGAATAATTGTTACAGTAAAATGTCAATACTCCCGATATAAGACAGGCGAGAGCCGTTATATCGGGAGTGTTTATGTATTATAATAAAGTCGAAATTTGCGGGGTAAATACGTCGGAGCTGAAGGTGCTTACGGACGATGAAAAAAAGGCGCTGCTCGAACGGATAAAAAGAGGGGACGACGAGGCGCGGCGAGAGCTTATAAATGGGAATTTGCGACTTGTGTTGAGCGTCGTTCAGCGCTTTACGGGCAGGCGTGAAAATCTCGACGATCTCTTTCAGGTGGGGTGCATCGGGCTTGTCAAGGCGGTGGATAATTTCAACACCGAGCTTGACGTAAAATTCTCCACGTACGCCGTTCCAATGATAATCGGAGAGATACGCAGGTATCTGCGCGACAACAACTCCATAAGGATAAGCCGCTCGGTGCGTGATCTTGCATACCGCGCGCTTCAGGCAAAGGAGGAGCTTGTAAAAAACAAGGAATGTGAGCCTACGGTTGATGATATTGCCAAGTATCTCGGAGAGAGTAAGGACGCGATAGTCCGAGCGATGGAGGCGATAATTGAGCCGATTTCTCTTTACGAGCCCGTGTATAACGAGGGCGGCGATTCGATATACGTTATGGATCAGATCAGCGATACGAACAGCTCTGACGAAATCTGGTTAGAAAGCATCGCGCTAAAGCAAGCAATGAAAGGGCTCAACGAAAGAGAAAAGACGATCATAAGCTTAAGGTATTACAAAAATAAAACGCAAATGGAGATAGCCGAGGAGATCGGTATATCGCAGGCGCAGGTCTCAAGACTTGAAAAAGGAGCTCTTGAGCGCATGAGAAAGCAAATATAACAAACTCGGATCGAGCGGATATATTCCGCTCGTTTTTTTATTGTACTCATGTGTCTTGTCTCGTTGTCGCAAGTGTACAAAATCATTGGTTGTGTTTTGGGGATTTTCACAAATCACTTGTCCGTGATGTGTAAAAAAATGCTATTTTTCTTTGTAAAATATAACATTTTAAGGAAAAATACTTTTAATTTTCCAAAAATTGATATTGTGACGAGAATGTCAATCGTACTTTTTCATTGTTTTTGGGGGCTGTATTATTTGTAATATCATTGGTGCTTGTGTTATAATTATTATGGTTAATATTATACAGGGAGGTATAACTATGTCTAAATACATACCGTTTCCGATGTTTTACGATGACGTTCCGATAGATATTTCATTTGCAATGGAGCAGGATATTCCCGCAGGTAAACGCGGATTTTTGAAATGCGACGGTGACGTTTTCCGTTTTGAGGACGGAACGGAAGCCAAATTTTGGGGAGTAAACGTAAACGGCGGAGCTAATTTCCCGAGTCACGAGTACGCCGAAAAATTTGCGACTCGTCTTGCAAGAACGGGCTGCAATATCGTCAGATACCATCAGCTTGACGCAGAGTGGGATATTCCCAATATCTTCTGCTTCAAGAGAGGAAAGCGCCAGGACGATACTCGCCATCTTGATCCCGAAAGCATGGATAGGCTTGATTATTTGATATACGCCCTCAAGGAAAGAGGAATTTACAGCTATCTTGATATGCTTACGTACCGCCGCTTTAAGGTGGGCGACGGAGTCGAGAGCACCGATCAGCTTGTGGACGCGTCCCGTCAGCCGTACGCTATGTACGACAGAAAAATGATCGAGCTCCAGAAGGAATTTATTTACGATATCTGGAATCACTTTAATCCGTACACGGGGCTCAAATACAAGGACGATCCCGCCATCGTTATGACGGAGATAATCAACGAGTGCGACCTTATACACCAGCGTCAGTTCGGCGTTGAGCCGTACACGTCGGATTTCCGCAAGAGATTCAGAGAATGGCTTGACGAAAACGGAATGGAGTTTGACGCCGAGGGCTGTGACCTTTGCACCGAAACGGGTGAGGCGGTAACCGCATTCAAGTATAAGCTTCACGTCGATTATTTCAACGAGCTTCGCGAGTATATGCGCGAGGTGGGCGTCAAGATACCGATCGCGGGAACCAACTACACCATGTCTGATGAAATGGTAAGAGCGCAGCTCGTTAACGACTTTACCGACTCGCACACCTACCTTTGCGATTGGAAGTGGAATGACGGTATTGCAAAATATCAGTCCATGACCGAGCTTCAAGACCCCGCGTTTGAGAGACTTACGAGAATGAGAGTAAAGGGTAAGCCCTTCTTCGTTTCCGAATGGGATATGCCTTGGCCCAATCCGTTCAGAGCCGAAAGCCCCTTGCTTTACGCGGCGGTTGGCTCGTATCAGCGCTGGTGCGGCTTTGCGATACATACGTATTCTTACTCCACTCGCCTTAACGAGCAGTGGATGGTGGGCAAGGAGCTTCACAGCGATTGCGTAAACGGCGTTTGCTACCGCGTTGGAATGTTCTCAACGTGGAACGATCCCGCAAAATACGGTCTGTTCTACCACGCGGCTCTTATGACTCGCCGCGGCGACGTAAAGCCGACGGATGTGGAGCACACGTTCAAGCTGGGAACGAAGCCGAGAAGCGGTCTTGGTGGCGCGGTTGAGTATTGCAGAGTGTACAGCGCGTTTGATAACGGAGCCGATGTCGCGATTTGTCCCTTTGACGAAAGCAAGAAAGAGGTTAGGTCCGTTGACGGACAGCTTTATAGAAGCTGGGAGAAAAATTACGGATATATCAATACGCCCAATACCAAAGCGGTATACGGCTTCTTTGAGAAGAACGGCGAGATAAAACTTGATGGACTTACGGTAAAGAGTGGCAACGAGCACGGAGTGATTGCGATAAGCACGCTGTCAGACGAGCCTATCGCAAAATCGGATAATATATTGATAACCGCAATCGGTGACGCTATCAATACCGATATGAAGTACGAGCGTGTTGGCGAGTCGGAAATGAGAGTTGCCGACATGGGCAAGCCGCCTGTGCTTGCAGAGGTCATTGAGGCAGAGATAACGCTTGAAAATTGCTACAAGGGCTCGCGCGTTATGGCGATAGACCCCGAGGGCTTCTACGTTGGCGAGATAAAGACGGAATACGAAAACGGCTGCCTTAAATTCAAGATAGGCGATAAATATCCGAGCATTTATTATCTCGTAGTAAGAGATTGAGGCGTGGCTATGAAAAAAGTCATAGGAATTACGTCCGCCTTACTCGTAACGGCGCTGCTGTTCTGCTCATGCAATCTCCAAGCTGACGTCGGAGAAACGGAGCAGGGGAGCGAAGTGAGTGAAAGCGAGACGCGACAGACGCTTCCCAAGGACACGGAGGCGAAGAAAAAGCCGACGGGTTATAAATTTCCCAAGCCCCCGGAGCCGACGGGCGAGCTTGTCGACACGCTAAAGGTCATGACCTATAATCTCCAAGGCGGACAGCCCGACGGGCGAACGCTTACGTCGCGTTCCGCGATGCACGCGGCGAAGATAAATCTCGTTGATCCCGACATAGTGCTTTTGTGTGAGGCAAGGAATTTTGATAATTGGCGGCAGGACCTGAACGTCAGCGTGCTGACGGCAAAGTGTGACGTGAATTATGAAATCATAGAATTTTCGGAGGCAGAATCGACGAACGTTATTCTGTATAACGAGGATAAATTCGAGTGCCTTTCCGCAGAAGCGTTAAAGCTTGCCGACGGCGGCGACGAGTATTCGAGAAGCGCCGTGATAGCGGTTTTGCGCGTAAAGGAAAGCGGAGAGGAATTGGTCGCGGTGTCAACGCATCTTGACTTAAATTACTTTGCCACCACGGAGCAGATATGGGAGATAATAGACCATATTGATGAAAACTATTCGCAGTATCAAACGCGGATAATCGCGGGAGATTTGAATTGTGAAAGCTTTGCGGCGACGATGCTCGGCGGGCCTAACGCAGTTCACGAGGACGGCCTTTTGGCAAGCGGATATTACAGCGCAAACCAAAAGCCCGACAGAACGTATACGCATAAATCAAAAATACTCGATTACGTTTATTTTACGGGCTTATATCCGACGGCGTACAGAGTGGTAACGGATGCGGTAGGGGATTACGAGCCGTCCGACCATTACCCCGTGTATACGGAGCTTGGGATATATAGATAATAAATTTCGTCGAATGAAGATTATTTTCACGAAAAGCCTTCCCTCGGGGGAAGGTGGCGCGAGTTTTACGAGCGACGGATGAGGGTAGCGAGCAGAGCGAGCGTGATATGCATGCAAAGAAACTTTTATATAAAAGCACGGATGCTTCGCATCCTACCCTCATCCGTCGGCTGTCGCCGACACCTTCCCCCAA
>JAZQTY010000168.1:0-6755 GCA_045631025.1 Eubacteriales bacterium | reverse complement strand
GTCGTTGTCGTGAACGTGAAGAACCTTAATTCTGTTTCCAAGCACGGGAATATAACTTCTCATATCCTGCTTTAAAAGATTGAGATGCCCCGTGTCAAAGCAAAATCCAAAGCACTCCTTGCCAGCCTCTTTGTTGTACTCGTCTATCATCTCCACAGCCTCGTAAGGATTGGAGCATACTCCCGCTACGACCTCTCCGTCCTTGGTGAAAAGATTTTCAAGACAAACAATTACATCATTTTCAAGCAAGGTGGGAATAAGGCTCTTATAGAGCTTATCGTTCAGCGATCTTATACTTTCGGGTGTATTTTCTCTGTCCTTTTTGGAAAGCGAAATTCCGTGTATGACAAGATATTTACACCCAACTCGCTGACAAAGCTGTATGTTCTTCTTATACACCTCTATCATATAGTCAAGCACCTCGGGCTTGCCCGTGATATATGCAGGGAAGGGAGCATGCGCTTGACCGATAGCAAGATTGTTTTTCTTTATTTCCGTCAGCTCTTCTTTGAGGAAGGCAAGAATTTCATCAATATCCTTTTCATAAATATTTCCCTCATACTTGCCTTTTGTAACGAGAGCCCCGGGAAGATAATCGTTTATGTTCCAATCGATCGACTCAAAGCCTGCCTCCGCGTACATTCTGTAAGTATCCGCAAGTCCTATCTCGTAGGTCGATCTTCCCGATTGAATTGCTATTTTCATAACGTTCTCCTTTGGAATCATATTTCGTCACGGCGAATAATCTCGTCCTGACCCTTTTTGGACATATCTGTAAACACGGCGCTATACCCCGTGATTCTTACCATCAGATCCTTGTATCCATCCGGCTTGAGTTGAGCTTGCTTGAGTAATTTCGTATCGGCAATACTAAGTTGTATCTGCATTCCGCCGTTTTCAAAATAAGTATCAAGCAATACCTTAAGCGTATTCAAGCCCTTATCTCCATTTACCAAATTTCTTGATAATTTGACGTTGTGCGCTCCAGCGTGAATTCTGTGGAAGGGAAGCTTTGATACGGAATTCAGTACGGAGGTAACGTTGGTCTTATATCCTACCGTAGGGGAAAGATTTTCACTCAAGGGCTCTCCGCAATATCTTCCGTCGGGAGTTGCGGGCAAATTTCTTCCCGTTTTAATGTGATCCATGTCGGTAATAGTTACGTTAAGAGGTATAACGTCCTTGACTCCGTTCTCGTTCGTCGCAACCTCGTCTATTACGTCTAACAGGGTATTCATGAGCCGTACGGCGTGCTTGTCCGCCGAATCGTTATCCATACCGAACTTGGGTGCGTTTTTACACATGGCGTATATAGTGTCAAAGCCCTCGAAATTGCTCTGCATAGCATCGAACAGCTCGCTCAACGTTACGCGCTTTTCCACGAATACAAGGGCTTCGATAGCCGCCATAACGTCTGCTGCCGTACCTATATTTCTGAGAAGATTATACACGGCTATATATTTTACACCGCCGTAATAAGCGCTGCAGCCATTCTCAAAGGGTCCCTGCAAAAAGCAGTCGTCATAGCACAAAACGTTTTTGATTTTTCTGTTTTTGTCGATAAGCTTTTCGCGGCATATCTCGTATGCAGGAGTTATTATATCGCGATAATATATCGCCAGCTCCTTATATATCTGATCTACGGATTCAATATCCTCTCGCGCCTTTCCGTCCTTGAACAGTATATTATACAGCGTGTAGGGAATAGGCTCTCCCGCCATCTTGCCTACGAAATATCCTCCGGCAATATCAGGCCAATTACACGCGTGAACGGTATATTCTCTTGCATCCAAGGGCTCTACTCCCGAATTGAGCATAGCGGGTATCATGGTTTCGTCGTTATACACGAGTATCGACGCATTTCTTCTGATACGGTCACAAACGGTAGTCCACACGTCGTCGGAACGATTCTTCGTCCAACGGTAGATATATACGGGCTCTTTAAGCTCGGGCATAATATGCTCCGAAAAGATACGAGTCAATGGGTTGGAGGTATGAGCCGTTCCGTCCGCATCGCAATATCCGTCAAGAACGATATACGTCGGGGAATCGTACGCGGGGTTTCTGAACCAGCCCGTATTATTTCCGCTATCCTCCGCGCTTGCCATTTGATGCTCGCCGCGTCCTAAATGAAGATTCAGCTTACAGTTGAAATCGTCTATTATGTATCCCGCCTCTGCATCGGTCAGGGTGCCGTTTTCGATATCCTTTAAATAGAACGGTAACAGATAATTGTCCATACGGCCAAGCGTGAGGCAGGCTACTCTGCGTCCTGCGTATATGGTATAGACCGTATATACGATAAGCACGAGCTGCATTGCCTCCTTAAAGGTTTGGGGAGCGCGAACGGCAACGGCGTGACAGGTCTCGGCGCAATCGCTCATTCCCTTTTTTGCCGCCTCGTCGGAATAACGCTGAGCGTAGAGCCGTATCGCTTTATACAGCAATAACATCCCGTTATAAAAATCAAGCTTTTTTTGATCGACCTCTTCTGCCGTCTCAAGCTCAACTATTTTTTTCTCGGTTCTTTCAATATATCCCGCGACTCCTATCCTTACAAGAGTTTCCCAATCGAATACTCTGTGACCTCTGTTCAAGCCAACGATAGGGTGCTTTTTATTGCTTCCTTCTACCCAGATATTCTGCAAAGCCTCCTCCTCCTCGGGAGTAGGCACTTTTTCTGTAAATCTTCCCACAAGAATATCATACTCTTCTATGGGAGTGGCCGCTCGCTCCAGAATATACGCCATTCCCTTACCAAACGCAAGCGGTTGAGGTAGCCCTTCACACGCTCTCGTGGCTTCGTCAATCAAAAACCATCTTTCCGTAAGCGTACTGTCGATAGGCTTGCTTCGCGAATATTCCAGCGTTTTGCTGATTTGCAATTCGATTTTTTCTTTATTAGTCATTTAAATCACCTATTGCGCAGAGGTAACGCTCTTGCGCGTATTGTTTTGAATGTATTTTTCAATCTCGGTTATCTCTTCCTTTTTGGGCGCTGAGATTTTACTTACTTTACCATTTAAGATCTTTCCGAGATGCTCGTATTTACCGCAACCGAAATCGTGATACGGCTCAAGCTCTACCCTTACGATACCGTCAAGCTCATTGGCTATGCTCGCGATGCCGTCAAAATGCTCTTTGGTATCGTTGAAATCGGGAATTATCGGGCAACGGAGGACTATCTGCTTACCGATACTGTTAAGATATCTTAAATTTTCAAGTAGCAAGGAATTATCAACGCCCGTATATGCTCTATGCTTTTCGGCATCTGTCTCCTTGTAGTCGAACAGATACATGTCAACGTACTCCGCGCTTCTTGCCAATATCTCTCGATTTACGTGTCCGCAGGTCTCCATACATATATGTAAGCCCTGCTCCTTAGCCTTTTTCAGCACCTCAATGCAAAACTCGGGTTGCGCCAAGGGTTCACCGCCCGACAACGTAATACCGCCGCCCGAATTCTTATAAAAAGCGTAGTCCTTAATAACTTCCTTGATTATCTCGTCGGCGGATATTTCATATCCGTAGATCTCCATTGCGGGGCACGTAGGATGAAGACACTCGGCGCACGCATTACAGTTCGTTCGGTCATAAACGTGAATCCCATCGCATATAGTATGACATTGATTTAAGCATCGCAAGACGCATTTTCCGCAGGACACACATCTTTCTGCATTGTACGACATCTCGTTCCCAAAGCATTGAGATTCGGGATTATGACACCATGCACACCTTAAGGGACACCCTTTTAGAAAAACGGTTGTCCTTATTCCTGGACCGTCACCCGTGCAGAATTTCTGTATATTAAATATTCTTCCCATTGCCTTCACCCTTAATATGCCGTACGGTTGAGTATAGCTCTTTGCTGCCATTCCGGCATGTTTATAAAATATTCGCTAAATCCATACAATCTTACCGTAAGACTCTTGTATTTATCAGGGGTCTTCATAGCATCTTCAAGCTCTCTCCGACTTAATACGGTAATACCCACGTGCAAACCGCCTTTTTCAAAGAATGTCGTTACCAAGGCTTTAAGTATTTCCGGCTTAACAGCACCAGAAAATGTCAGATTAAATCCACCTGTTGCGGTTTTTTCAAGAGGTAGCCTTGATACGCTGTTTATAAGCGAGGTGATACCGTTTCTGTCGGCGCCATAGGTAGGCGACTGATTTTCACTGAACGGATCTCCCCAAAGCCGTCCATCGGGGGTAGCAGGAATATCTTTTGCCCATCTGTTGTCCTTATCCAATGAATAAAAGCCGGGGATAGCATATTTACCTTTTGGCAAGCTTATGCTGTTCACCATAGAAACAAAAGCCTCTCCGACCATAGCGGCATATTTGTCCACCGAAAGATCGTTTCCGTATTTGGGGAGTGAGGTGACGAATGCTAAAACGTCGTCGTTACCTTGATAATTTGACTTTACTATATCAATAAATTCGCGATAGGTAAAGCGCTTTTCCTCGAAAACCAATTTATCTATGGCGGCGAGCGAATCTGCTACGGTAGCAATTCCCGAGAAGAATACGTTGTAAACGTGGTAAGTCAATCCGCCATTCAAGGGATAACGGCATTTTTCAGTGCAATCACCAATGAGAAGTGCATCAAGAACAAATGCCTTTCTGTTTTTTGTAAACGAAACTTTTTGTTGAACGAGGTCTAAATGCTCTAACAAATTTTCTCTCAAAGCATCAAAATACGCCTCTACTATTTCATTGATGTTATCAAAATCTTTTTCGTAAATAACATTACAAAATGTTTGAACGGACGGCAAAAAGTATTCTTCACGTATATTTCGATGATTGAGGTCAAAGGTACAGCAAGCCGAATAGGTGAAGTCACTTGCAATTTCTTCGGACAAGCCCTTTTCCAACAGAAACGACTTTACAGAGGTGTATGAATAAACGTTCATCTTATCCGTCAGTACCGTTAAAGCCTCGAATGTTGCATCGGTAAATTCCTCGTTAGCGCCGGGGTCAAGTAGTACGACTATCTGCGGCTGCGCCATATTTACCTTTTTAGCTGCGGCAAGAATGGCGAATGAAAGCTCATTTGGATTTTCTCCGCCTATATTTACGTACTGCTTTGAGGAGTTGCATAAAATAGGCTTACGCTTATAGTTCCACGACGTGCGTCCGCATATTTCGTTGGTTTTTATAAAGAATCCCGCAAGGATATCCTCTATTTCTTCTTTAGTCGTTCCGTTGGCAAGCTCCTTCAGATAATACGGATATAACGACTGATCCAAACGACCGAAGGCGTAATCTCTTGCTCCTACGTAGCAGCTTGCTATTAGGTGGACGATCCACGCTCCCTGTAATGCGGAGTATAAATCGTATGCCGGCTCGTAGGGCACTCTTTCAAGCGCATCGGCGGCTCTTGTTAATCCCTTACTACGAGCTGCATCTGCATATCTTTTGCTGTATCTGCGTATGGCTTCAATGACTATGCGGGCGTTTTCATAAAACACCATTGATTTTTCATCGCTGCGTTGCTCGGCGTTTTTCTTTATATCGGAAAGAATTCCTCTGTATCCTTTTTGCCATAATCTTGCGTATTCGGGACTCATGTGTCCGGTGGATTTAAGTGTTCTGTTGGGAATACCCTCGTAGCTGTCAAGCGTTCCTTCGACGACGCGACCTACGAAAATATCGTTTTCATCAATCGGAACGGATACGTTGTCAAGCATTCCCGCCAAAATGTTAGCGTGATAATTTAATGATTCAACATTATATACACTTGTGTCGAGATTATTTAAAAAGCTCTCGCGCTCTATAAAACAAGCCGTATTATCGCTTTCGAAAATAAGCTCTTTTAAATGATTTAATTTTTCGTCTGTTGTTTTCATATCAATTTTACCAAAAAGCGTACGGATAAAAGGGAAATATAATGTTTTCCTCCTTTCCGTACGCTTTAAACTTTAATTTAAAAACTGTTAGCTGTTAAAGCCTATATCGGCATATACCATAAGGTGATCCGATGCCGCAAGCTCGTCTTCCGTAGTTGCACCCGTGTAATGAACATAAGCGGTGACGTAGTTGGGATCGTAAAATATATGGTCTATCGTATTTCCGTAACGCGCAGGCGTTCCCGGAGTATGAGTGCCTCTGTACCCTTCGCATCTTGATACGGTCGCGTGGGTTTCGGCTTCCACCATTCCGCTATCCGTAGCCAACTTGTATGCCGACATATTTTTATCAAAGTTGAAGTCTCCGGCGCAAAGGAATGGTATATCACCATGCTCTGCCTTTATAGCCGCAAGAATTTCCAAAAGCTGCTGCACGTTTCCATATGTCCACTTGACGGCAAGCTGCGTTATCTGCTCGTCGGAATAGTTTTCATATCCCTCATAGTCCTTGCTTGCCACCGCTCCGTGATAATTTGTAACGGCAAAGATTTTTCCCGAATCCTTAAATTTCAGTACAGCCCATGAATAACACTTGGTGTTTGTTCCGGTAAACCTGTCTCTCAACCAGCCTCCGTCGCTGTCAACAAGCGTAAACGTATCGGTACGGTAATATATGGGAGTATAAATCGCTATGCCCGAGCCGTCCGGATGTGAAGATATCGCCGCATTGTATTCTCCCGCCAAGGCTGCGCCTATTCTCGTATACGATGCAGCGTTGTATTCCTGAAAACAAATAACGGTAGGATTATAGTCCTCGATGAGATTCAGAATATGAGTTCTTCTCTTTTCGGGCTCGTGATTGCTCAGGCAAACGTTAAGCGTCATTATTCTCAAATCAGCATCC
>JAZQTY010000167.1:0-9231 GCA_045631025.1 Eubacteriales bacterium | reverse complement strand
CAGAATGAGTATATCGATATGGGTGATAGAAAGATAAAAATATATACCGATAACCCTAACGATATACGCAGCTATCTTTCAATATCAAAGCTTAAAATCATAAATGAATTTGAAACAGATCACGCATACGTAACGGTCAGCACAAAAGCCTCCCTTGTGTAAAGGGAGGCTTTTTTAGTTCACATATACCTTATCAATTTTCCTGACAAGCACTGCATTTGTGTCCACAAATACAAAATACGGCATACCTCTTTCGAGATATACCGTATTCTTGCAAAACTGTCCTTTAGAGTGACTCTCTAAAGCAATCCATTTTTGTTTTTTAGTATTAAACCAAAGAATAAGCGTCCTTGTCGCAAATAAGAACTACGTCGTTATGCAAAGCAAGGAGCGACGCGGGGCAACTCGTGGTAATTCTGCCGCCGAGCATTGTCTTAACAGCCTCTGCCTTTCCCTTTCCGCTTGCCATAACTACTATTTTTCTTGCCTTGAAAATACTGCTCATGCCCATAGTAAGCGCCTGCTTCGGAACGTCAGCTTCACTATCAAAGAAGCGAGAGTTTGCCTCAATGGTGTTTGCCGTAAGATCGGTGAGGTGGGTATAGGGATACAAGCCGTCCTCGGGCTCGTTAAAGCCAACGTGACCGTTTCTTCCGATTCCAAGCACCTGAACGTCTATTCCACCCAAGGAATCTATCGTCTCCTCGTACTCGCGGCAGAACTTCTCCGCATCCTTTGCAAGTCCGTCGGGAACCATTGTGTTCTTCTTGTCGATATTGATAGAATCAAAAAGCTTCTCATTCATAAAATAGCGGTAGCTCTGGTCGTTATCGGGGCTTATGGGGTAGTACTCGTCAAGATTTACGGAACGAACCCCCGCAAAATCAAGCTTTCCTGCCTTGTAATCGTCAATAAGACAGTTATAAAGTCCGATAGGAGTATCGCCGGTAGCAAGACCGAGAACGCAAGTGGGGTTTTCCTTAATTACCTCTCCAAATATATCAGCCGCTGCGCGGGACATCTCGGCGTAATTGTCAACAACCAAAATTTTCATATCTTCTCTCCATTTGTTTTTTTTAATTATCGTGCATATTTTATCACAACAACAAACTTTTGTCTTTAGATAAAACGACGGTTTTTTTGCGTGTTTGGTATAATTTGTGTCCTTTTGTTGACTTTTCTCAAAAAAAATAGTATAATTATCTCATTAACACGTCGGAGGATACCATGAATTACGTTGCAACGAAGCTCAAGCGCTCGCTTTCGGTCGACAGTATCATTTCAATTCATTATTTTGAATATACCCCAAATTTCAAATACGAGGGAGAGTCCCACGATTTTTGGGAGCTTATATACTGCGACAACGGAACGCTTAGTATATGCGCAGACAACCGTGAGCTGATATTACACCACGGCGATATCTTCATTCATCCGCCCAAGCAATATCACAACGTTAGAGTCGTTGGCGGCAGGGCGGCGAACTCCATTATTGTCAGCTTCAATTCAAATACGTCGGAGCTTTACGAGGTATCCGATAAAATCCTCAAAACAGACTCGTTTATAGCTTCTGCGCTTTTCGCCGTGCTCAGTGAGGCAAAGCTTACGTTTTCAAACGAGCTTGGTATGCTTCACGACCGACAGCTTATCAGAAAGCAAGACAACACGTATTTCGCCACGGAGCAGACGATTCAAAACTATGTCGAGCTTTTACTAATTCACATCATACGCCAAAAATCCCCCTCGGCTTTTTTTCCGCAAGCCCCCTCTCAATCCTCAAAAAACTTTATGTTAGAGGAGATCATAAGCTACATGAAGGAAAATATAAGCCAAAAGATCACCTTTTCCGATCTTACTAAAAAATTTGCCGTAAGCCCCACCACTCTGAAAAATCTTTTCTCTAAAAATTTCGGGCACGGAGCGATGGAGCATCTCATGCACGTGCGCATCGAGCACGCAAAGGAGCTTCTTCGCGGCGGCGAATTTTCTTGCACGGAGATAGCAATGCGATGCGGCTTCTGCTCCGTTCATCATTTTTCCGGAGTGTTTAGAAAATACGAGGCGTGCTCCCCCACGGAGTACGTCAAAACCATAAAGTCGCTCCTCGACGGATCGCCTCCCGAGAGGATAAAGAACTGACGAATATTTTGAGCCGATGCGTAGCAAACTATCCTTCAAGGGCTATTAAGCCGTTGGAGGATAGTTTTTTATGATTGAGTATTCGGGAAAAAGAATGACGAGCGCGCTTGATTCCGTTACCGGACGTCTTTTAAACGTGCGATTCCTTTCGTCGCATTACGCCAACGGCGCCGCCATACTTATTTGGGACGGGAGCTGTGAGCTGAACGCAGAGATCCTCGGCAGCGCCGTCGGCATGATACTGCCGGATTTTCTCGATTCGGAAAAGACAAGGGTTGCCTTGTCTCTCGCGGAGCTTTGTCATCTTCCGACGCTTCGTATCAGCGCATCACTTTTAGGCGTAGACTCCTGCGCTCCGACGGATATCGCCATTCTTGCGCCCGCCGAGGGCAAGCTATTCGTAAATCCCGACGTAGAAGCAATAAGCGGTTATCTGTATTCACACCCCCGCGCAGCGAGAAAAAAGCCGTCTATTCTTTCAACGCAAGTCCCGTCTCCCGAGGGCTGTGACGGGCTCGTCATACAAGAGAGCGAGCATATTGCCGACGAGGAATCCGCTTACGAATATTTTTGTGAGATCGCAGATAAAAATACGGGAGTAAAGCTCGTAACGGAAATTTCCCTTGGCGAGAGCAAGGAGATTTTTGAAGCGCAGGTAAGAGCGCTTTATCGCGCGGGCGTTTGGGGACGCTTTTCGCTCTTATGCACGCAAATCAAAACTCCCGCAAGAGCGCTCGAATGCGCCTCGCTTATGCGCTCGGCATTTTGTAGCCTTGAGCGGGAGCATAGAGAATTTAACGGCTTTATCCCAAAAGGAATTTGCATAGATACTCCGCTTTTGCTCCTAGAGCCTCCAAGGCGCCGCATTCTCGATTATTTTTGTCTTGATATAAACGCCTTGAGAGACAGCTTTTCGGGAAATATGGCGTTCGGCTTCTGCGAAATAGAAAAATATATCATTGGATTAAAAAAAGAAGCTCTCGCCGATTTATCTCTTCGTCTTAACTCATCCACCCCGCCCGATTTTATTGAACGGATATCCCCAAAGGAAATTTACGCAGATGCGGAATTGGCTGAACGAATGCTGTCTTGGATATAGATAATCGTCTTGCGGTAATTTTTCTAAAAAATCTCAAAAAAGTATTGACAAAAGAAATAAATTGTGTTATCATATACGGGTACGCATGAGGCGAGCAACAGTTTGCTTTGTGCTATGCGGCGTTAGCTCAGCTGGATAGAGTGTTTGGCTACGAACCAAAAGGTCGGGGGTTCGAATCCCTTACGCCGTGCCAAAAATCGACAAGCTTCTGTTGAAGCTTGTCGATTTTTACTTATTCACTACCCACTAAAACCCTCTTATTGTTTTTGGGGCAAGTAATAAGCAGTAGTGAACAGTAAAAAGGTCTTAAGGAGAGATATTATGTCAAAAATCAAATGGAAGGGCGGAGCTTTGCTTGCTCCCGTACCGCCCGCTATGGTCACCTGCTCGGACGGAGAAAAGGACAATATAATCACGATCGCGTGGACGGGAATTGTCAACACAAATCCTCCAAAGACGTATATCTCCGTTCGCCCAACCCGCCACTCCTATGAAATAATAAAGAAAAGCGGAGTTTTTGCCATAAATCTCACCACGGAGGATCTCGTCAGAGCCGCCGATTGGTGTGGCGTATACACGGGAGCGAAGGTGGACAAATTCGAAAAATGCAAGCTGACTCGCGAGGCTGCAACCGAAATTGACTGTCCCATTATCGCCGAAAGCCCGCTCTCGCTTGAATGTCGCGTTACGGATATAATCCCCATGGGCACCCACCATATGTTTCTCGCGGACATAGTTGCCGTTGACGTTGACGAGTCGCTTATAGACGACAAGGGCAAGCTTAATCTCCAACGCGCTCACCTTGCCGCATACGCTCACGGAGATTATTTTGGTCTTGGCAAGCGCCTCGGCAGCTTCGGCTTCTCCGTTGCAAAAAAGAAGAACCGCGGCAAAAAGCCGCAGGGCAAATAAACGACATAAAAAGAGCCTTCCATCAGGAAGGCTCTTTTTATGTATTCAATTATTACCAATAGTAAGAGTACGAAGAATCATCAACGTAATTCTCTGCGTCTGCGGGAGGAGTTACGATGGGAGCGTCCTCGTAGGAATAGTCAGCCTTTATCGTAAGAGTTACGAAGCCTTCCATAGTTCCCTCGAAAACGATCTCGTCAACGTATCCTTCTTCGGTAAGATATACGGTGTATATCTCATTTTCCGTACCCATGTTAAGCTCCATTTCGGAGGGATCGGTAATGGTAACGGTGAAGTAGTAGCGGTCGCCGTCGCGGTAACACTTGGTCTCACCTGCATAATCTCGGAGGATATGAGATACTGCAGTCTCGTATTCGCTACGCTGAATGGGGTTTGTCGTGCTCGCGAACTTTTCCTTTACGTTGCCGTTCTTTACGTAGCAAATGCCGTCAACGTACCAAAGCGCCTCGTCGAAGCCCGACATAATGTCAGAAAGTCCCTCTTCCTCAAGTCTTTCGAGAGACTCCTCGGGAATTTCGTAGTGCTGATTATTTCCGTCGTAGGAGTAGTAGCAGAAATCTTCGATTGCAATGGTATAGATCGGAACGAAAAGAATCTTTGCCTGGGACTGCATGTCAAGGTGAACATCGTAGCGTTCGATATCCTCAAGAGAAATAAGCGCCTTTTCATACGCCTCGCGAGGAGTAAGACCGTCGATATCCTCAACCTCCGTCACGCCGCAAGAGGTGAAGCAAAGTCCGGAAAGTACGAGCACCAAGCTCAAAATAATAAGGGAAATTCTTTTTTTCATAGTTGTGCCTTCCTTTAAAAGTATTTGGTATTTACATTCTAACACATGTCTTTACATAAATCAAGTACTTTGTCAATTTTTCTCTCAAAAAATATTGCAATTATAAAATTCTTATGATATAATTGAAGTAATAATACGATAATTTATTGAAAGGAACTGCCATTATGAAAAAAAAGAATATTTTTGAGCGCCATAGGAATAATACTTATAGCGTCGTGCATTTTCTCCGCAACCTCTTGTAATCTCTTTAATAAAAAGAATGATCCCGCTTCCTTGGGAATCGGATACGGTTACAATTTTATTGACGACGAGTATTTTGACTCCAACAATAAATCCGTAAACTCGGTGCTTGACCTCGACGCGCTTCTCAATATCGCCAAGGTTGAGGAAACCAACGCGCAGGAATCCGTCGGAAAGGGCGTTTCCGGTGACAGCATAACGGAATATTCGGAGAACTACAACTCCGCAATGGAAGCGGAGCTTGGTCTTAAGTTCCCCATAAAGATGTTCACCGCCAGCATTTCAGCTTCGATGAAAATATCAAATTCGGTTGATTTCTCCAACTACCAAAGAGCCCTGTTCTACAACTACACCAACTACTACGAGTACAAAAACTACGAGCTCAAGAATTACGGCGAGCAGGCAGTTCTTTCCGACTATCTCTCGACCAACTTCAAAAACGTACTCAACCGCACGAGCAGAGACGTCTCCGGAATGACGGACGAGGAGCTTGCGGCGTACATATACGACAACTACGGTACTCACGTAATTCTCGGCGTAATCACGGGCGGTAAACTCGAATACAATTTCGTGATGGCAACCAACAACACCGCCCTCGCAGAAAAAATGAGCGAGGAATATTCGATGGGCGTGGGCTTTGGCTATAAGGATATAGCTTCCGTCAATATGAATCTTGGAACGTCAGAGGAATTTTCAACGTCCACATCGAATAACGAAACCGTTGGAGATACCACCTTCAATATATACGGCGGCTCGACCGAAGGGCTCACTCCCTCTAATATTCAAGAGCAGTATATGTCTTGGTCAAGCTCAATCAACGACTCCAACGCACGCAGCGTTGCCGTCTCGCATAACGGCTCCGTCTCTATATCCGATATCGTAAGATATATAGACCCCGCTCTTGCCGACGCTATCACCGCAGAGGTAGAAAAACGTGCGCTTGCGGCGCAGGAGGCCCTCAAGGAGCAATACGAGCTTGATCCCAATTCCCTTCTCGGAGCTAAAGACAACCCTTACATCATAGCAACTCTCGACGACCTCAAGAATATCTCCTCGGTTGACGGCGCAGGAGTTCACTTCTCCCTTGCAAACGACATACAGATGCCCATAGACAGCTGGACTAATATTCACGATCTAAAGGGTATTTTCAACGGAAACGGTCACAAAATAAGCGGACTCCGAATATATTACGAAAGCTCCGGAGAGGATGCAAGGACGGCTCTCGGTCTTTTCGGTAACGTCAGCGGCTCTATAAACGACCTTATAATTGACGGAGCCAATATCACCGTTAAAAAGCATAAGGACGGTCAGGAAAATATGTATATCGGAGCGGTCTGCGGAAAGATTACGGGTGGAAGTCTGTCAAACGTAGTCGTAATAAACTCACAGATTGCAGGTCAGCACTACCGTGACGTTGACGCGAGCGACAGCAACGTAAAGGTTCAGGCAGGCGCTATTGCAGGCGCTATTGAATCGACGACGGTCAAGAGCTGTTACGCACAGTTCAACTACGTTAAGGGTATTACTGACATGGGCGAACACGACGGAAATGCCCACACGAACGTTGGCGGCATCGTCGGTGAGCTCGTAGGCAGTGCTCAAATGGAGCAGTGCATATCCATTGGCAACCAAATAGAAGGCAAAGCATCCGGCGGCGCAAGCAACAACTTCATCGGAATTGGAGAAAAGGCTGATCTTTATAACCGCGCAGGCGGAATCGCCGGCTACGTCGGTCCTTCCGCGACAATTTTAAAGTGCTACGAGGAATCCAACGCTTTAAATGGCTCTAACCGCCAAAACGGCAGTGACGGGCTTGAGGTAAACGACCTTCAACGTGGCGGTATTGCGGGAAGATGCGACGGCAAGATAGAATCAAGCCTTTATTCAAGCGCAGGCGCCACAATAGCTCACGGCTCGGTAACCAACGTAAACAACGACAATCTCAAGGCTTCCTCGCTCGGCGCGCTTCTCTGCAAGGAGGTTATGCTCCGATACGGCTTTACCGAAGAAAACGGATTCTACGTAGACGAGACGACGGGACTTGCCTCTCACGTTCTGCTTCGTCCCGAAGTAACACAATCCACCGAAACGGAATAATTTATGAGTACTAAAAGCAAAAAAGTATTAAAGCCAATTATAATTTCAGCGGTATGCATCGTAGTATGCATACCGCTCGTCTTAATGCCGACGGCAACCGTAATTATTTACGAAGCGATTTTCGGCGTGCGTTACGATCCCCCCGCTTGGAATACGCTTTCCGTCGCGGACTTTGACGGACTCACCCTTCAACAGACGGAGATTGAGGTAAATGATGAAAAATCACTTGCCGCCTTTAAATATTCGCGCAACGAAGTAACGCCAAAGGGCGTCGTAATCGTCGCGCACGGACTCGGCGGCGGTGGACATACGACGTATCTACCCTTGATAGATGCGTTCACGCGTGGCGGATATTACGTATTTGCCTATGATGCGACCGCCAACGGAGAGACAGGCGGCAATTCCGTCGAGGGCTTTCCTCAAGGAATAATCGACCTTGAGCTTGCCATACGGTACGTTACGCAAGTCCCCGAATACAAAGAGCTACCAATCGCGCTTTTTGGACACAGCTGGGGCGCGTATTCTACGGCAAACGTTCTGGAACTCTATCCGGATATTGCCGCTGCAATCGTAGTCGCGGGCTTTAACGAGTCCGAGGATCTGATTCTTTATCAGGGAGAAAAATACGTCGGCAGCACCGCCTCACTCACAACGCCTTACGTGTATTTTTACGAGCAGCTTAAATTCACGAAAAAATATGCCGACCTTTCGGCAGTCGATAGCATGAAAAGCACGAACGCGGGTATTATGATAGTACACAGCGCCGATGACACGACGGTCCCGACGGAATACGGCTACGACAAGTTTTATTCCGAATTTTCAAGCGACGAAAGATTTAGCTTCGTTCTGTACGAGGACAGAGGGCATTCAAATATGTTCTACTCCGACGACGCGCGGGAATACCGCAGAGAGCTTGAAGAGGACTACGCCGAATACGTAGAATCGAACGGTTTAAAATATAACGAGGCAACGAAAACGGAGTTCATGAGTGCAAATCTTAATAAGTCTCTTTACTTTGAGCTTGACAAAGCCCTGATTTCGCAAATGCTTTCATTTTACGACGGATATTGCAATAAATAAACGAAAAGCATCGGACTCAAATGGGTGATGTCCTTATCGAAAAAATCAAACACTCATATAATGTAGAGCATGAATTTGCTCCGCAGCAAACAAATAGATAGCCCCGACAGACTTTCAACATAAAAGTCTGTCGGGGTGTATTTATTGGGATAGATAAATTGAAATTTATAGATACTTTTATTTGTTTTTTAATTTCTCTACGTTTTCCAAATAAATGGACACCTCTCCGCATTTAGGGCAAATGGCTACTTTGGGCTGCTCCATTCTGCCACCCCACCATTTGTTTTCATCATCGGTCAACACCAGACCATAAGCTGCACCTTTAACTTTAATACCACAATTTTCAACCATTGCTATGTTGCATCTAATACATTTACGCATAATAACCTCCAAATTCTTATTTATCGTTCCGATTTATCGCAAGTTTCGCATTTGTATTACAAAGGCACAGGGCAAAGCCCACACCCTTTATTCTTTTGTGTATAATTCATCATAGCACCAATGGATAGGGTTTTCGTAAATATATTTTGCGATTTCCTCGTAATCCACTCGACCTCGGATTACATGTTCATAAAATGAGGTTTGAAACAATTTTTCGCCCAATCCGTTCTTTTTACATTCTTTTGTCGTTAACGATTTATACGCGCAAACGATATCCGTGATCGTAGGGCGGGGGCTTGCTCCCGCCGTTTCACCGTTCAAAATCATAATTGCATGTATATGGTTTGGCATAATTACATATTGGTCAATCGCAAAATATGGATATCGGTTTTCCAACAAGAATAATTGTTTCTCTGCAATCTCTCCGAATGAGTTGTATTTTAACCCGTTTGTTTCGGCGGGAGCAAGCCCCCGC
>JAZQTY010000166.1:0-6464 GCA_045631025.1 Eubacteriales bacterium | reverse complement strand
CCTCGCCCAAGGCGAGTACCCTAGTGCCGAAGACGGACAGTCGAGGACGCCTGTCCCTACAAAAGATACTTTACATTTCTTGAAAAATATGTTATAATAATCTCAACAAATAATTTTCAAAAACTTTTCTTGCATTTCCGCTTTCCTTCGGTATAATGTGTTTACCACCCGAAAGGGAGAACGAAAATGACAGATTTGAAATAATACGACAGGAGCAAGAATTTATGAGAAGAACAAAATACATAATATTTCTTTTATTATTGGCTATCTTGACTTTACACTGTACTTCTTGTACCGATTCAGAAGAAAAAATACAAAAAAGCAAGGACACTTTTGCTTCGTTTGATAATTCAGAGCAGTTTGTTTTTGTTATAGATGATGAAATCCGTGTGGGTAATCGTGTAACGAAGATTTCCGATATAATCTATAACGGAGATCCGTGTAACTTGATTTATCCCGACATCAACGGAATGTATGTGTATTCCGCTGAATCACACATGGATACATCGATCGATATCGTATATGTTGAGTATGAATCGCTTGAAACAACATTGATAAAATCACTTTCATTGCCTAAAAAACTTATTACCGTGAACTTAATAAACGATATATTTTATTTCAGAATGGATGATCCCGAAGTCGAAGAATTTAAACAGATGTATTTTTTATATGATATGAAGACGGATCAAACATCTACCGCGGATGCAGATGATTTGATAGAATATGTTGAACAATCAGATAGAGATCATGAACACTATTACAATTTTGAAAGGTTTTCTTTATCAACAATAGGCACTTCTTCTCTTTTTCGTAAGGATTTTGCTCACAAATTTTACATTACGGATAACCAAACAGGAATGACAAGGCTTTTGGATGAATCGCTGTTACATACCTGTGAGGAAGGAAAAAACATTCTTTCTTTCGGGGAAGATAACGTTGCGTTGCTGACTTGGTGCGGCTATGAAAAAGATGGCTACGTCTATTTGCTGTTTAGCTGCCGAGCTGACAATTTTTTTGGAGAGCCTGTCCATTATTTTATTATGAAATATGATTTTGATAACGAGTGTCTCGAGTATCATACATCTATACTCTTTGATACGGATCCAGAAGCGATACCGTATATAGTTATTCCATAAATGATTTTAAACGGCATCTATTAAGGTCAGAACACACAGAAAAAAGAAAGCAAGCCAACAGGCTTGCTTTTCTTTTTTCAACGAAATAAATCCCTTGCGGAATTTGTGAAATGCACTTCGTGCGTGAAATACGCTTCGCGTGTGAAATGCGCTGCGGCGCGTGAGGGGGATTTATTTCATTTCACATTTTGCGAAGCAAAATATTTCACAATGTGCGATAGCACATTATTTCACATTCGGCAACGCCGAATATTTCACTTAAACTTTCCTCCCCTCAAATTCCCGATTTGCAGTTGATTTTCAGGCGGAAATGTGCTATACTAAACACAGAAAGGCGGTGGAGATATGAAAAAAGCAATATATTATGTTTCTCCGTTTGTGATTATCCCAATTATTTTTCTAATCACAACCTTGCTTGAACGTGTGGAGATATTAAACCCTATTGCGCCATACTTTGTGTTCGCATCGCTCTTTTTGTTTGCAGTATTGATTGGTACAATATCGCAAGCGAAATCAAAATTTGATTATATTATTACTGCATTTATTCCGCTTTCTGTGTTCTTGGCATTGTTTGTTTCTTTATTTTTTGACGAAGGATGCGACGGAACGCCTCAATTTTCATTGAGCCATGCGCTGAATATTGAATATTATCGTATATGGCTTCCCATAGCAATTATTATGATGGTTGTTACATTTGTTTTTTCATTCAAACCCATCAGAAAATTTATAAAAGGCAGATTTTTTTTTGAGAAATCTGAAAAGTAATTTGCCATTCGGTTCATTTTTTAAACATAGCCCCGTTTGAGTTCAAATCCTAGTGGCAACTCTCAAAAAATATCTTTTTCGTAGCCCATAGACAGAAAAAAGAAAGCAAGCCAACAGGCTTGCTTTTCTTTTTTCAACGAAATAAATCCCTTGCGGGATTTGTGAAATGCACTTCGTGCGTGAAATACGCTTCGCGTGTGAAATGCGCTGCGGCGCGTGAGGGGGATTTATTTCATTTCACATTTTGCGAAGCAAAATATTTCACAATGTGCCATAGCACATTATTTCACATTCGGCAACGCCGAATATTTCACTTAAACTTTCCTCCCCTCAAATTCCCGATTTGCCGTTGATTTTCGGGCGGAAACATGCTATAATAAATCCAGAAAGGTGGGTGTAAACATGCGAACAGTTAATAAAATAACGGCTGCTATATTAACTATTGTTATTTTAACGCTATCATTATCTGCTTGTTCAAAGGAGGAAACCAATATCCGGTTAAATAAAATAACCCTCGGGGTATGGGACAGACTTCTTTTAGACGAGAGGACGCATAACGTTGTTGAGTACGTTGGTGAAAACACAGTCAAATATCAAGGAAACACGTATTATTTAGCTCCTATGATCTTTATCCAAGATACTTCAACAACTGTTCAAGAAGATCGAGGCTATGAATACGTCGGTTGGTGTGGTCCAAGATTTTTCTATATCGATACTTATTACGGTGATTCAAAAGATTCACCAAACGTATTATATGAATCAAGGCGTTGCTACACGTACTTCAGACAAGATTATGACTATGAAACCGATTCGTTTAAAATCGAAGGAACGGATGATTACGTCTGCTTTTCCGATGATTTGATTGAGACCTCTGCTACCCCGTCAACTTTCAGTGCTTTCGTGTATGTTGTTTTGACATCTTCTACACATCCGTCGTTAGATATCCGTCTCGGTATTTTTGCGGAAAACGGTATTTGGTATGCCTACTCTATGGATTTTGTATATTTTGAATTATCAGAAAATTTTGTCCAAACGCTTATAAAAAATGAAATAATCAGCATGGACTGGTGTACCCCCAATCCGCCTATTGAACAGTGAATTTTTCGTGGTGTCAATGCCTATTCTTACGAACGCTTTACATTTTGCGAAAACTATGATATAATAGATTCAAACAAAACAAAAGGAGATTAAAAATGTATACGATATATGTAAAATTCGATTGTTACCCCGAAAAGAGAGAGGCGTTTGTCGAGGCGGTGAAAAAGGAGGGAATACTCTCCGCTATACTCGCAGAGGACGGCTGTATTCGTTACGAGTATTATTTTTCCGAGGCTGATAAAAACGAGCTTTTGCTTATCGAGGCTTGGGAGTCAAAGCGCCATCAGCAAATACACATCGAGCAGCCCCACATGGCTCGCCTGCGCGAGATAAAGGACGACTATATCAAGACGACGACTCTTGGTGAGTTTGAGATAAAGGCTTGAATCAGATAAAAAAGTATTAAATTTTAAAGAGGTACGTGTTATGAAAAAAATCATTACTGCGATTTTGTTGTCAGCGATGCTTCTTTCGACGCTCGTGTGCTTTAGCGCGTGCGACAAATCGGACGATGCTGCTCTGACGCCTTATATAGGCGAGAACGGAAACTGGTGGATAGGCGACAGCGATACCAATATTGCGGCTACCGGTCCTAAAGGCGATAAGGGAGAGGCGGGAACCTCGTATACTGCTCCGATGTTCAGATTTAACGCGGCGGCAGGTAATTATGAGATTTCGTATGACGAGGGCGCAACGTGGGCTGCCATCGAGAATTATAATCCTAACGGAGATCAGCCTACCGACAAGCCTACCGACAAGCCTACCAATCAGCCTTCAGGCGAGCCCGAGGAGATAAAGACGTACGAGTATCCGCTCGAGGATGTCATTATTGAGGCTGGGACTATCGCCTACGGAAGCGATCACGTCTTTAAGGAGTACAAAACCACTAAAACGGCGTTTATATCCCTCGAGAATCTTGACTATGACACCGTAAGCTTTGATATTGCAGACGATCACGTCGATCCTTGGGTATGCTTTGCTTTCCTTACCGAGATGCCTGTGTGTGTCGGAGAGCTCGAGGTTGGGGAGAAGGTCTCGTATGCTACGGGATACAGCACCTTTAAGTTTGCTACCTACGACTGCATGGTTGATATTCCCGCCGATGCGGAATATCTTGTATTCTACTACTCCTCGAACGATGACGTAAATTATCTTCCCTCGAAGATCACGTTCACGACGGGCAAGACCTTGATTGAGACCCTTCAGGACAGCACTCTTGAGGAATACGAGCTTCCCATGGAATATCTCGTAGGTGACAAGGCAGTAATCAAGTACTACGACAGCCAAAAAGACACGAATAAGTTTATATGCGACGGTAGCTGCAGAGTTGCGTTTATAGAGATTACTGATACTGTATTTAATTACGTCACTCTCACACCCGTTGCCGACAGAGACGATAAGTGGATGGGATACGCTTTCCTTACCGAAATGCCCGAGATCGGTGACGTTGTTTCCTATGCTGCCGGATACGACACCTTTAAGTCCGGGAATTACGAAGTTGAAATTCCCGACGATGCGAAGTATCTCGTGGTCTATTATATGGACGATTACGACGAGCTTTATTATCCCGGCAGTATAAAGTTTGAGAAATAGGCTTGGACGTTTAATTATAAAACGAGATCGATAACGAAAGAGGACCTTTATGAAAAAAACATTAGCACTGATTTTGGTGCTTGCTATGATTTCCGGCTCGCTTTTGGTGCTTGCCTCGTGCAATAACGGTGGTGCAGAGCCCGTAGTCCCCTATGTTGGTGAAAACGGAAACTGGTGGATTGGTGACAAGGATACCGGTGTTTCCGCCAAGGGCCCGCAGGGCGATAGGGGTGATGATGCCGCGTCACCAATAATGCCGAAATACAGATACAATACCTATACTAAAAAAATTGAAATTTCTTACGATAACGGAGTGACGTGGAAAGTTATGGGAGCATATTCATATCCCGTTGAGGACATTGTCAAGCTTTCCGGCACTATTGCCGACAAGGACAACAAATACAAAAAGGCAGATGGATATTACGGCTCTGTGATCGACCTCTCCGAGATCGATTATCCCTACGTTCAGCTTGAGAGAAATAAGAACGGAAATGAGCTTGGCTATACGTTCCTTAAGTCCGAACTCACACTGAATGCTTCCCCCGAGTACGCGGAGGGATATGCTTACTGCGTATGGAATACCGCCAAGAAGGTAACGCTTGAGATCCCCGAGGATGCAAAGTATCTCTACGTCTATCATAGCAGCAAGGGAAGTATGCATACACCTGCTTCGGTGACGTTCCTTGAAGCCTACATCGAGCCGCTTAAAACCGAGACTGCTGACGAGTACGTATATCCGATTGATGAGATAGAGATTCTTGACGGTTACGTTACCTCCTCTAACGTTTTCACTAAAGCCAAGAATAAGCTCGGCGCGATAATCAACGTTGAGGACTCCGTATTCAATACCGTTACCTTGAAGAAAAACGAGAGCGGTAAGGATATTACCTATGCGTTTATGAGTGACGAGATATATGACGGCGTTACTCCCTGCTACGCAGCGGGATATACCGACGCGGTCAGCACGAGCGAGGACACCGTTACCTTGCGAATTCCCGATAACGCAAGATATCTATACGTCTTCTATAAGAACACCACGTCAAACGCCTACCCCTCCGAGATCAAGTTTACCAAGGAGACCTACTCCGAGGATAGCGCAAGCTCCGTAAGGATAGCAACGTGGAATATCGGTCACTTCTCGGATGGAAAGAAGTCTAATTCCACGCTTGAGGACGGACAGGTAGCTATGCAGGGCGACTATTTCCGCGACTATATAAACAATGCAGTTAACGCTGACGTTATTTTCCTTAACGAGTACAGCAAAAAGTTCACGAAGAACAGCTATCTCGCGAAGGATATCGTCTTCGGCGAATACAGTACCGTTTATGAGGGAGAGCAGCGCAATTACAGCTGTAACGCGGTATATTCAAAGATAGAAATATCCGCTCCCGAGTTGCACGAGTTTGAGTGTAATAAGACTGCTCCTACCATAAGCACCAAGGGCCCCGAGCCTGAAGATTACTATTTCGTCACCACCGATCTTGTGATCGACGGCGAAACGGTCAAGCTTGTCAGTGTGCATCTTGCGTTTGACGGCGAGGGCTCGAAGAACGTCGTAATAAATCAGCTCAAAGAGCTTATCGCGTATTGCGATCAATACGAGCGCGTAGTGCTTCTCGGCGACTGGAACATTAACTCATTCGCTGAATTTGGAATCTTCACCGACGCGGGCTACACTCTCGCGAATACCGATGAAAGGATGCCGACGTATAATAGCGGATCCTCTCTTGATAATATCGTATACAAGGGTGTTAACGTCACCGACTTCGCCCTTGCGGGAACGGATCTTTCGGACCACTATGCGCTTTATTGCACTATTACAGTAAATAAGGACTGAACATAAAAACCCCACCTTTACCGTCGGTAAAGGTG
>JAZQTY010000165.1:0-1872 GCA_045631025.1 Eubacteriales bacterium | reverse complement strand
CCAAGCTTTTTTTCAAAAAAGCGTCAAATCGCATCCTCAAAAAAATGAAAGACGGCGGTGCGTAGAGTCCGCCGTCTTTCTACATCAGAACACACCAACGATATCTAACCGATGAATAATATTCCCTCGTTGTGTCCGTCTAATAATAAATTCGTATAAAGTTTTTTGGCTCCACCTTTTGTACACAAAAGGTGGAACGCGTCCCCCCAAAAAAAGAAAGACGGCGGTGCGCAGAGTCCGCCGTCTTTCTACATTAGAAAATACCAACAATATTCAACCAATGAATAATATTTTTTCGATGTGTCCGTCCACAAAATATATTTGTGTGAAGTTTTTGCGGAGCTTTTTTCAAAAAGCGACCTTAACCCCACAAGTTCTTACTTACGCAGGAACAGGACTCCGAGGGTATTTTGACCGCAATGCGAGGAAATGGTACAGCCGGCTCGGGTAATCAGTACTTCTTCGAATCCGATAGCCTTAACCTGCTCGACACAGCCGTTAACGACATTCATGTCGCAGCCTGCGTGAGTAACGAACACTCTGCCCTTTTCAATTTCCGAGCCGTCTCCGATTCTGTCCTCGACGTACTTTGGAAGCACGTCGGCAAAATTACCGCGGTACTTTTTGCCAACCCCCATTTTCGCGTCCTTTACCGTAATGCAGGGCTTGAGCTTAAGCAAGTTTGCGCCGAATCTTTCGAGCGCGGAGCAACGTCCGCCCTTATAGAGAAATTCAAGATCATCTATGACAAACGAAGCATCAACCTTATCGGTAAGAGCCTCACACGCCTTGGCGATATCCTCGGCGGTATAACCCTCTGCCGCCATATCGGCAGCCTTGAGAACAAGCAGTCCACCGCCCGTGGAAAGGTTCTTTGTGTCAACCGCGTACACGCCGTTAAAATCCTCTGAAGCAAGGCGAGCGTTGTTATACGTCGATGACATAAGCGCGCTTATGGTGAACACCACGACCTCACTGCCTGCCTCGGTCGCGCTCTCAAAAAAGTCCGCGAAATCAGAAACGTTGACTGCCGCAGTTTTGGGCAGCTCGCCCGTTTTCCTGTAATGCTCGTAAATATCGTCGGGCGTTACGTCAACGCCGTCCTTGTAGTCATTCTCACCGAGCCTTACCGACAAGGGTAAAATTTTAATACCGTATTTTTCTATAAGCTCTGGGCTAAGATCACACGTACTGTCACTTGCGATGATTACCTTTTTACTCATAAAAAACTCCTTGAAACGAATTTATACTTTTATTTTACAAACTCTCCGTAAATAGCCTTGAGCGCCTTGTCAAAGTCGTGCTCCTCAATACCGACGATAATAGAAATCTCACTTGAGCCCTGGTCTATCATACGGATATTTACGCCTGCGTTTGAAATCGCGTCGAATACGCGAGCCGCAGTTCCCTTCGCCTTAACCATTGCGCGACCAACGATAGCAATAAGCGCAAGTCCGTCCTCAATCGCAATGCTGTCGGGGCGAACGGTTCTGTTCATCTGAGAAAGCACCTTTTCACGTCTGCCGTCAAGACACGCGCTTGCGACGACTATGCTCATGTTGTCAATTCCCGAGGGCAGATGCTCAAAGGAAATCTCGTTGTCCTCAAGCACCTCAAGTACCTTGCGACCAAAGCCGATCTCGGAGTTCATCATGTCCTTTTCAATGGTGATTACCGAGAAGCCCTTTTTACCCGCAACACCTGTGATAACCCTCTCGGTGTCGTACTCACCCGACTCGGCAACTATCATAGTGCCCGCGTCGGACGGGCGATTAGTGTTCTTTATATTTATCGGAATACCCGCATATCTTACGGGGAATATCGCGTCCTCGTGGAGCACCGTCGCGCCCATGTAGGAGAGCTCGCGAAGCT
>JAZQTY010000164.1:0-2508 GCA_045631025.1 Eubacteriales bacterium | reverse complement strand
TCCGTGCTGAAACCGAATCTGCCTACTCTCTCGCCGAGGGAATAGTATTCACCGTGAGCGTAAGCCAAAAGGTCAGCCTCCTCAAAGTGAATTTTGCCGTCCTCGTCTATGAGCTCGTCGTGGCAGGAAACGCTGACTATGTCAGCCATAAATACGTCGTGCGAGCCCATCGGCAAAACGTCGGTCACCACGCATTCGAGTGCTACGGGACATTCCGCTATAGTCGGAGGTGCCACCTTTGCACTCTTTCTCTTTGTTAAAGAGCATTTTTCGAATTTATCCACCTTTGCCCCGGTATATATTCCCACGTAATCTACCGTTTTTGCCAAATTTACGGACGGCAGGTTTATTACGAATTCGCCCTTTTCTTTCAGAATTTTATACGAATGGCGCGAGGGCCTTACAGATATATAGGTTTTCGGGGGAACGGTCGCAAGTATACCCGTCCACGCGACAGTCAGCACGTTTGCCGAGTCAAAGTCTCCTACCGTTACCATAGCGGGCGGAATCGGCGCGGTAAGTGTACCCGCCCTCAAGTCTATTCTGTCTTTTTTCATTATTCCCCGCGCTCCCGTCTGTTTCTGTTTTTTCCGACCATCATATATATCCACCCGAGACTCAAAAGGCTGCTCGGAAGAAGTTTATAGAGCAAATGCTGCATTTTTGTGAAATATCCTACAACGTACATACGCTTTCCACGATTTGCCGCACGAACGCATCCCGACACCACTTTTTTGCAATCGAGAAGCGGTACGAGTGCTTCAGTCGGCGGTGCTGTGACGGAGGCGTCAGCCTTTGCCTTTCCAATAAACTCGGTATGTACCCAGCCCGGACAAAAGCAAGTAACGCTTACACCATATTTTTTCACCTCGTAGGAAAGCGCTTTGCTATAATGAAGCACGAACGCCTTGCCCGCGGCGTATACGTTGAAATAAGGAAGAGGCGTGAACGCAGAGCCGCTTCCAAGCTCTATTATGCGTCCACCGCGCATCATATACGGAACGGTAATGTGAGTTATAAGAACGAGTGCTTTAACGTTCAAATCAATCATAGTTTCGACGGCAGATTCCGAAAGCTCGTCAAACGCGCCGAAATCGCCAAAGCCTGCCGCATTTACAAGATATTTAACATCCGGCTTTTCTTGTGCGAGACAAGCCTTCAATAAATCTATTCCGTCCTTTACCGAAAGGTCTGCCTCAATCACCTTATATTTTTTACCTATTTCTTCGCCGAGGGATATCATTCTATCTTTTCGTCTGGCAACGAACCAAAGCTCATCGACCATCGGTGCAAGCTCTCTTGCAAACTGCGCGCCTATTCCGCTTGACGCTCCCGTTATTATCGCAATACCCATAATTTCAAAACCTTTCCGCATATAAACTAAATATTTACAATTTGCTATTGATTATTAACCGCTTATCTGCTATAATTTTATCATCAAGGCTTCGCAATGTCAATGCTTTTTCGTATTTTTTGCGAACTAAAGAACTTTTTCACGAAAAGCATTGTATCACACGGAAAGGATCTTATATGAACTTGAACAAGAAAAAAATTATATCGCTCGCTCTTGCCATTCTCCTTATGATTGGATCGACGCTCACCCTTTCGTCCTGTCTGTTCGCATACGACGGTCTCTTCGGTGACTACGAAGATGATGGCGGAGATGACGAAGATGACGGCAAGATGCCCACACTTCCGAACGACAATTCTCAAGCGGATAACAATGGCGGCTCGTCGGATTCGGATGACACAATATTTTATCCCTCGGGCAGCGATTCGAGCACGGAAAATCTCTCTGCCCTTAACAAAGCCCTTCTTTCAACCGTCGTTATAACGTCTCATTTCGGCGCTTCGCCCTCGGCAGGCTCGGGAGTTATCTATAAGCTCGACAAGGAAACGGGCGATGCGTATATACTAACTAACTTCCACGTTGTATACGACCAATATTACGGATTTTGCGACAAGGCGGTGCTTTACCTTTACGGTATGCAGCTCGCACAGTACGGAATCGAGGCACACGTCGTTGGTGGCTCCTCCGCTTACGACATCGCGGTTCTTAAGGTTACAGGCAGCTCGGTTCTTAAAAACAGCCACGCGCTTGCGGCAACACCCGGAAACTCGGATAACGTGAGAGTGTTTGACAAGGTAGCGGTCATTGGAAACCCTGAGGCGTTCGGTATGGCGGCAACAATGGGAATCGTATCGGTGGACAGCGAATCGCTTGATATGACGGGTGCTATGGGCAAACCCATTGAGCTTCGCGTTATGAGAATCGACGCAGCCGTTAACGAAGGCAACTCCGGCGGCGGTCTTTACGATATGCAGAGCAATCTTATCGGCATAGTATCGGCGAAGCGCATTGGCAGCGACGTGGATAATATGGCATACGCCATTCCCTCAAATCTTGCGGTAAACCTCGCGGAAAATATAATTGCCAACTGTGACGGCGACACAAAAACCGCCGTACAAAAGGCGATGATCGGCATTACCATCACCGCAAAGGTAAGC
>JAZQTY010000163.1:0-5770 GCA_045631025.1 Eubacteriales bacterium | reverse complement strand
CCGCCGGGGCGCTCGGCAGTTGCCACGAAAGCTCCGACCCTTGCGTCACCGCCATCTACGGTAAATGTAGCCGTCATTCTTCCGTATACGTTGCTATCGATTATATCGAAGGCTGCCGCCTGACCGATAAACGTACCCATATTGCCGCCCGTCGCGCTCGAGACGCTCATATCCGCGTATATATCAATATCGCAGAGCATAGAGTTGTAGCCTGTTTTTGTTGTGCCGTTATATCCCGCCTTTGACGTTAGCGCCGCCATTGTCTTTCCGTTAGCTGCGACCTCTACAGAAACGGGAGCCGCAGACATACCCATATTAAGACCTATTATTGCCGATTCGGCGGTAACCGATATGTTTTTGAAGAAAGCTATATCGCCCGTTGCGTTAAACTTAAGATTTTTCAGAGTATAGCCGTTTCCGTACAATACGCCGCTGAAGGATTTTACAACGCAATCATTCCTTGACGTATTTTCAAAATCTATATCATTGGCAAGGTAGAAAAATCCTGTGCTTTCCTCGAGCTTTGCAAAATCCGCAACCGAGGATATTGCCGTCATTTCAGAGTTCTGAGCACTTGCGTTCTCACCATTCTTACAGTTGACAACGCAAAGTCTTGCCGAGGCGGATTTCTTTCCGTAAATATTACCACCTGCCGCGCAATCGGATACGGCCACGAGTACAGTTCCCTTGTCATATCCTATGATACCGCCCTTTGAAGCCGTTGTAGTTATAGTTCCTGTGCTTGAGCATTTTGACACAAGACCCGAAAGCTCGGTCGTTCCTATAATACCACCCACAGAGGAATCTTCTGTTGCCGCGCTTCCATTGGTGTACTTAAGAGAGAGGTCGGCGGTGTTTTTACAGTTAAGTATAACCTCACGAAGACCCGCGCGGCTTCTGAAGTGAGCCACGATTCCGCCAACAAAGCTGTTTACCGAATTACGGTCAAGCTCTGCGCTTATAGCTCCGTTAAAGCTGCTGTCCTTTACTGTAAGCGACTGTCTGTACGAGTCGCCCACAAGACCGCCGAGGCAGTTTATCATTCGTGTACCGAGCTTGCCCGATGCGCTGCCGTACGCATGTACGTTATCTATCGTGATATAACGTCCTGCCACAGCCCAACCGCAAATGTAACCCAAGCCGAAGAGCGAATTGGATTTAGAATCATCCGAGGTATCCTCTGTTCCCTTATCGTCCGTCACATAATAGGAATCTGTCGTCATCGAGTCGTCAAAGCTTGCGACGATCTTATTCTCTGCCGTACCTACGTTAAGATTTGAGATCACTGTAGCGTGGCTACTGTTACCGAGCTTACCGAAAATACCGATGCACACATCCTCGGTCGCATTTGCAGTCGTTGCCGTATAGGTGAATCTGAATCCCGAAATGGTCTTTCCGTTTCCGTTCAGCGTTCCGTAAAAGCTTGCCACAAGATTTCTTACCACAAGCTCGCCCGTTGTTTCATCGAAGGTATAAGCCGAGTTATCCCCTGCCCAATCATCGCTTTCCTTTGAAAAGTCAATATCCTTTGCCAAATAATAATCCTTACCCGCGCTCATTCCCAAAAACTGCTCGACAGTTGATATAGCCGTCGCGTCCGCTGTAACCGTCGCGACAGGCTCGGTCTCTGTTGCCATAGCCGACACGGGAAGCATAGAGAAAGCAAGAAGTATCGCTAAAAATGAAGCAATAACTTTACTTATTTTTTTCATTATCTATTTCCCCCACAAGATATTTTACTGTTTTGCCAACTGTTCTTTGATATAGGTCTGCAAGCCGTCCTTACCGTTTAGCTTATCGTTAATCTTTGTTCCAACGTTATCATTAAATGTGGAACCCATGATTGATGCACTATCCGTATAAGCCTTATATATGGTCCAGCGCCACAGCTTTATAACAGTATTTCTTGTTTCGCCAGGCAATTCAAGCGCTGCCGTATAAGGAAGAACTGCATCCATTTTTACGCTCTCAATGATAATATCCATCATTTCCCAAGCGTTGGCATCATCGACGTATCTTACCTTAAGTGCCGTCTCATAGTAGGCGGGCGCAACGGTACGATAGCTCTCGGATGCCATTGCTTCTAAAACTGCTCCAATATTCTCAACATCATCGTTGCGAACGCTTGAGGGAATAACAACACCCGTAAAGCGGTCAGAGATAAGAGAATAATATCCTTGCTGATCTTCAGAATATCTCGGTATGGGAAGGACAGTATATTTATCCTTCATATTTCTGATAGATGCGCTTTCAAGCTCATAAAATCTCATAGTCGCTGTAAGAGCATGTCCCGATGCAAACATATCTACCACATTTTCCATGCTATCGGTAGGCTCACGATACGAGGATTCGAGACTAAACAGTTCGATTACGTCGTCCATCACGTTTGAAGCCTTTTCAAAGTCAAACGCCCACGAGTAAAAGCCATCGGTACTCTTTTCAAGGAATGTGATTTCTCCAGACGAAACATACGGATCAACAGATATAGACGTAGTTGATACAAATCCGAAAATATCCTCCGAATCCTTCCCTGGAGCGCCAAAATCGCTGTAATAGTTTTTAGTAAGGTTCTTCTGGTATTCAATAGTCCACTTTCCGTCTTTAACCACCTTAACAAGATCGGGAACCTCTCCCGTGGTCTGTGAAAGTATATTGTCATTTACCATCGTGATAAATACGAATTTAAAGAAACTCAACGATATAGCACCCGATGCAACGTACTGTACTCCGCCTATCTCATAAGCATCGTTCAAGTACGGCGACCAATATACCTTTTCAAGGTCAATATTGTCTATCTTCTTCAGGTCACGAAAAAGTCCTCTCGTTGTGTATGCGCAGGCAGCATAAGATGGGTTCATAACAATATCGTACTGAACAGCGCCACTGAGAATGTTAGTTTCAAGATCGTTTAGAACCGAATAAACACCGTTTCCTATAGAAACGCTCTGGAGGTCGAAGTTCAATCTCTTCTCAACCTTTGCGTTTCTCTTGTATACGGCGTCGTTTACAACATCACCCGTCAGACGCTCAATGATTATCTCATTTTTGTAATCGTCCATACCCGTCTGAGCGATAGTCACTCTGCGTCCGCCGAGGTCGATATCTCCAAGATCATCCTCAACGTCGTACTTGCTCTTTTCGGATTCGACCTCGTTGCCGCTTTCAACAACGTCTGAGCTTACAGACTCACTTTCATCATTCTTCTTGCACGCCGCAACCGCGGGCACGAGCATAAGCAAAATAAGCATCAGGCACATAGCTCTCATTAAAATTTTTTTCATTTTTTCTTCTCCTTACAAAATAAACCTTAAGCTATTACTTTCAATAATCCTTCGCGTCCTTGTCCGCATCGTCAAAGTCCTCGACGCCGCCAACTCCCGATATGTCGGGGTACTTGAACGCCACAGCCGATAGATCCACGTTAACTCTCACGGGGTTGTGGTCGGACAGAAGATTTTCGTTGTTCTCTCCCCACTTGCCGTCGCATATCTCGTAGCTCTTGACGGTCACGTTCTCCTTGCTGAAGAAGCAAAAATCGATTATGTATTTGTCCGCATCGGTAATTGAGCCCCAGCTGTTGAAGGTCGAGCCCTCGTCGCTGTCGAGCGCCGTCCTCTGCGCATCCTGAAGCTTTGCCGCCACCTCGTTGTACGCGGCAGAGTCGGGAGTGCAGTTGAAGTCACCGCAAAGATATACGGGATATTCGCTCTCGCCCATTCGCTCAAGTATCAGCTTTGCTCCGTTGACCATATCTTCCTGATACTTGTGGTCAAGGTGTGTTACAAACACGTTGATGCGAACGCCTGTTTCCTTGTGCTCAAAGAGAGCCTTTATACAGGAGCGGTAGTGGCTGGTCTTCCAGCCTGTGGATGGCACGTCGGGGGTTGGAGAGAGCCAGAAATGCTCGGGAGTTCCCACAAGCTGCCATATACTTCTGTCGTAGGCTACGCCGTTGCCCTGTGGGTTACTGTCATCCACGTAGCTTGCGTACCAGAAAACGTCGTATTTTTCCGAAACTCCGTCACGCAGGTCAAAGAACTGATTCGCCTTGACCTCGTTCAAGCCGATAATACCCGCTCCGCTGTTCAGAATAAAGTCGCAAACAGCATCCTTTCTGTTGCTCCAGTGTTTAACTCCCGTGTCATCACCGTTATAATAACGGATATTAAAGGTCATCAGCGTAGCGTTGACGGTCGTAAGCACAGGCTCGGGGTCTGGCTCAGGATCGGGGTCTGGCTCGGGATCGGGGTCGCCATCTCCTTTGTTTCCGCCTTGGCTATCACTTCCGCTGTCGAGTACGGTCTGCGACTCGCTGCCGTCGGGCGTTGGTGTGGGTTCTTCCTTCTTACAGGACGCCAGAGTGCCCAAAAGCATAAAAGCGCATATGGCTATGCAAAAAAAGTTAATAAATCTTTTCATTATTTTCTCCTTTCAGAGAGTAGTCATTATATAAAGCGGACAACGGGCGCAAATGAAATTCGAATCCGCTGTCCGCTTATTTCAATGTTTTTCAGATTCACTCTGCAGAAACGGTATCCATATTGCAGTCAAAGCCGCCCTCGGTCGTGTCGGGATAGTTCTTTTCAAGATCGTATATCAATCGAATCGTGACCTCAAGGGGTTTATGATCGGAAAGTTGATTTTCGTTGTTTTCTCCCCACTTATCGTCGCAAATCTCATAAACCAGGGGAACAATATTCCCCTTGGTGAACATACAATAGTCAATGACATATTGATCCGCGTCGGTTATTGTTCCGTTCCATCCGATGAAGGTAGAGCCCACGTCACTGTCGAGCGCTGTCATCTGCGCATCCTGCAATTCACCTGTTGATATAGCGTAGGCTTCAGATTCGGGAGTGCAGTTGAAGTCACCGCAAAGATATACGGGATACTCACACGCCTTTATTCTTTGCATAACAAGAGATATGCCGTTGACTCTTGCTGCCTCGACCGCATGGTCTAAGTGAACGTTAAAGACCATCAGTCTGGCTCCCGTTTCCTTGTGCTCCAAAAGTGCCGTTACGCAAATTCTCTTATGTCCCGCTCCCCAGCCGTAGGAAGGAGTGTCGGGAGTTTCGGACAGCCAGAAGCAATCCTGTTCCACAAGACTCCACATACTCTTGTCGTATGCGATAGCAAGCCCCTCTCCGCTTGTGCCGTCGGTTCTGCCATACCATACCATATCAAAGCGTGTGGTAATATTTGCCGCAAGATCGTTCTTCTGAGCCGCAGTGACCTCCTGCATACAAACGATGCTTGCGTTCTGTCCGTTAATATAGTCATAAACAGCCTGCTTTCTGCTATCCCAGTGGGTAACGCCGGTGTCATCCGCTGTTTTATACCGAATGTTAAAGGATTTTACCGTTACGTTAAATGATTTTACAGATAAAACGTCCATATTGATCTTTTCATTATCGCCTTCGTTTCCATCGCCGCCTTCGTTTCCGCCTTCGCCTTCGTTTCCGCCGTCGCCTTCGTTTCCTTCGCCGCCTTCGTTTCCGCTCTGGCTTTCGCTTTCACTTTCGCTCTCGCTTTCGCTATCGAGTGTGGTATGCGACTCACTGTCGGTCGATGGCGTGGGCGTAGGCTCTTCCTTCTTACAGGACGCAAAAACGCCCAGAAGCATCACTGCAACCAAAGCCGCGCTCATATATCTTAACAGTATTTTCACACCTGATCACCTCTATATTAAATCGGAGTATCATCATACAGGCAGGATAAGTCGGAGGCCAAGCGGTCTTAGGAAGACAACACTTAGCTACAACTCCTT
>JAZQTY010000162.1:0-3024 GCA_045631025.1 Eubacteriales bacterium | reverse complement strand
CCCCTCTGATATCGCTAACGACGTAGAAACTGCAGTAGAGATTGCTGACAGAATAGGATATCCCGTTATTATCCGTCCTGCTTTTACGCTCGGCAGTGCGGGCGGCGGTGTTGCAAACAATCGCGAGGAGCTTCTTATCGTTGCGCAGACCGGACTTGACGCGTCTCCAATTACGCAGGTTTTGGTTGAGAGATATATTTTCGGTTGGAAGGAAATCGAGTTTGAGACCATGCGTGACGCGGCTGGTAACGCTATCGCCGTTTGTAGTATGGAGAACTTCGACCCCTTCGGAATCCATACGGGTGACTCCATAGTCGTAGCGCCCGCTCTGACTCTTTCCAATAAGGAATATCAGATGCTCCGCACGGCGTCGCTTAATATCGTAAACGCGCTTGGCATCGTCGGCGGCTGTAACTGTCAGTTCGCGCTCAATCCCAATAGCTTTGAGTACGCGGTTATCGAGGTAAACCCCCGTGTTTCCCGTTCCTCCGCGCTTGCAAGTAAGGCGAGCGGATATCCCATTGCGAAGATAACCACCAAGGTTGCTCTCGGATATACGCTTGACGAGATACAGAACGATATTACAGGCAAGACCTGCGCGTGCTTCGAGCCTACGCTCGACTACGTAGTAGTAAAATTCCCCAAGTGGCCCTTCGATAAGTTCAACGGCTCGAGCAGAAAGCTCGGAACGCAGATGAAGGCTACCGGTGAGGTAATGTCTATCGGTCCTTCGTTTGAAATGGCAATTATGAAGGCAGTTCGCGGAGCGGAGATCTCTCTTGACACGCTCAACGCGCGTCCTCTTAACGATAAGTCCATAGAGGAGCGTCTTGCCACTATGGATGACCGCAGAATATTTACCGTCTTTGAGGCGCTTAAGGAAGGCGTTACTATTGAGAAGATAAACGAGATCACGAGAATTGACCCATGGTTCCTCTCAAAGCTCCAAAAGCTCGTTGACTTTGAAAAGTCAATCGAAAATGGCTTGACGGCAGATACCTACAAGATGGGTAAGATGCTCGGATATACGGACAAGTCTCTTTCGAAAATCAGCGGAACTGAAAAGATGCCCACGATGGACGCATCCTATAAGATGGTTGATACCTGTGCGGCAGAGTTCGATGCTCGTACACCGTACTTCTACTCCACCTACGGCGGAGAGTGCGAGGCTCGCGGCTTTAAGAAGAGCGGCAAGCCCACTATCCTTGTTCTTGGCTCCGGACCTATAAGAATAGGACAGGGAATTGAGTTCGACTATTCCTCCGTTCACTGCGTATGGGCGCTCAAGGAGCTTGGCTATGACGTTGTTATAGTGAACAACAACCCCGAAACCGTTTCTACGGACTACGATACTGCTGACAGACTTTACTTCGAGCCGCTTACCCCCGAGGACGTTATGAACATCATCAAGGTTGAAAAGCCTATCGGTGTCGTCGTTGCGTTCGGCGGACAGACGGCTATCAAGCTTACGCAATTCCTTGACGACAACGGAATCGAGATTCTCGGAACGTCTGCCGAGGGAATTGATATGGCAGAGGACAGAGAAAAGTTCGATGCGCTCCTTGAAAGATTTAATATCCGCAGACCTGTTGGAACGAGCATTATGACCACCGAGGAGGCTCTTAAGGCGGCAGAGCAGATAGGATATCCCGTATTGCTTCGTCCCTCTTACGTTATCGGCGGACAGAACATGTCCATCGTTTATAACGAAAGAGAGGTTGAGACCTACATGACCCGTATTCTCTCTACGGGTATTGAAAACCCCGTTCTCGTCGATAAGTATATGATGGGAACTGAGCTTGAGGTTGACGTAATCTCCGACGGTAAGGACGTTCTTATTCCCGGTATTATGCAGCACGTTGAGCGCGCGGGAGTTCACAGCGGTGACTCTATCGCAGTTTATCCCCCCTTCAGCGTAAACGATAAGCTTCTTAATACGCTTGTTGAGTCCTCCGAAAAGCTTGCGCTTTCTCTCGGAACCAAGGGACTTGTAAATATTCAGTACCTTATCTACCGCAACGAGCTTTACGTAATCGAGGTTAACCCCCGCGCTTCGAGAACTATTCCTTATATAAGTAAGGTAACGGGCGTGCCCATGGTTGACCTTGCTACCAAGGTAATGCTCGGCGCACCTCTTGCTTCCCTCGGCTACGGAACGGGACTTTATAAGACACCTCCTTATTATGCTGTAAAGGTGCCCGTATTCTCCTTCCAGAAGCTGACGGACGCAAACTCCTACCTCGGACCGGAAATGAAGTCTACGGGTGAGGTTCTCGGACTTGGAAAGAATCTTAACGAGGCTATATTCAAGGGACTTACCTCGGCAGGATTTTCGCTTAAGGCACCTTGTGCAGGCTCTGACGTCGGCGTATTTATAAGCGTTGGCGAGCATGACCTTCGCGAGATCGTAACGCTCGCAAAGAAGCTCAGCGACCTCGGAATGAAGATTTATGCAACCAAGCAGACTGCAGAGGCAATCGAGGGACTCGGAATTTCCGTCGTTTCCATCGGCGCTGTCGGAGAGACCAACGACGCATACGAGCTGATTGAGAGCGGAAAGATAAGCTATATCGTTTATACTGGTACTCTCTTTGATACCTCGCTTAACGAGTTTATAGCGCTTCACAGAAAGGCGCTTCAGCACTCCGTTGCGTGCCTTACCTCGCTTGATACCGCGAATGCTCTTGCAGATATTATCGCGAGCCGCTACAATCAGCAGAATACCGAGCTTGTTGACATCAACAATATGCGTACTCAACCTATGCTTATCAAGTTCTCCAAGATGCAGGGAACGGGCGACGACTATATCTTCATAAACAATATGGACGAAAGTATAACCTGTCCCGAATCCTTGAGCCTTACTATGTGCGACAGACACTACGGTGTGGGAGCTGACGGACTTATCCTTATCGAAAAATCCGACGTTGCCGACGCGCGTATGAGAATATTCAACCGCGACGGTAGTGAGGGCGTAATGGCAGGTAACTCCATTCGTTGCGTAGGAAAGTATCTGTACGACAACAA
>JAZQTY010000161.1:0-21843 GCA_045631025.1 Eubacteriales bacterium | reverse complement strand
CTGTACGGGCAGGTGTCCTTAAGAGCACATTCGGAGCATCGCTCTGCGCTTCCCTTTGGCGCGCATTCGCTCTTAAAGAACGCGATATCGCCAAAGCTTGAAACGCTCTTACATTTTGCGCCCGCGAAGTGCTGTATCATATCGAGATCGTGACAGCACTTTGCGATTATCATAGGCGCGGAGTCTCTCGTGTTACGCCAATTTCCGCGAACGAAGCTATGCGCCTGATGCCAATATCCAACGGGCTCTATCCAGTCCATGGAAACCAAGCGTCCAATTCTGCCGCTGTCAATAATATCCTTAAGCTTCAGATACGCAGATGCGTAACGAAGCACGTGGCAAACGAGAATCTTGTTGCCGTACTTTTTCTGCGCCTCAAGCAACGCATCGCATTCCTCTTGCTTCGCCGTAAGCGGCTTTTCACAAAGAATATCGTAGCCCAGCTCCATCGCGCGAAGTGCGTGGCGCACGTGGCAGTCGTCGGGGGTTGCAATCACGATAATATCAGCGCGTCTTTCCGAGAAAAACTCCTTCTCGAAAAGATATCTGTTTTCCTCGGGAACATCAAATTCCTCACCTGCGGCAAGGAGCGCGCCCTCGTTTTGGTCACATACGTGGGTTATTTTATACCTGTCTGCCGCTCTGCACATAAGACGCGCGTAAACCTTTGCGCCGCGCGCGCCCGCTCCGAGAACGGCAACCGTGTATATTTTGCTCATTTTATCAGTCTTCCTTCTTTCTAATTGCAACCGCGCCAAGTCCGATCACTGCTACGAGCGCTACTGCCGTTCCGCCGATAATACCGCCGCAGCCGCCTGCCGCAGCCTCGGTTTCGGTAGTGGGAGCCTCGGTCTGCGGAGTCGTTTCCGCAGGCTTCTGCTCAATGTCAGCGTTATCCTCTTCTACCTCGTCGTCGGTAGACTTTCTCGTTCTGTAAAAGTCTGCGTAGTATGTAACGTCACTCGTTACCATAACAAGCTCCGCCGTCCAACCGTTGAAGTGGAATATATACTTTTCATCTTCTGCCTTGGTAGGCTCATCGCCCTTATAGGTAGGCATCTCACCGTACTTGTAGGTCTCGGTTGCGAGAACCTCGTCGCCGTTCTTCCAGATTACGGTATATTCCTTGGTCCATACGTCTGCCGTTGAAGGAGCAAGCTCAAGCAGAGCCGTAGGAACCATGATATCGCCTGCGCGCTTGGAAAATCCTTCAACGGTAAGCGTTGCATCCTCTCCAACGAGCTCTGCCATAATATCGGTTATAACCGTGATGGTCTCGCTACCGTCTGCATTCTTGGTTGCGCCGGGAGCGCTTCCATCAAGATAATAGCAGTTCTCCACGCTTCTCTCTCCTTCCTCAACGGAGGATTCTGCGCTTGTCTTGGTATATGTTACGAGAGCGCAAGTATTTGACGAGCCCTCTACCTTGCCAAGGTTTATACAGTTGGTTATTTCGCAACGTCCCTTCTCACCTACTAAAAGTCCGGCAACGTTTTTGTTATCTGACGCAACCTTTCCGTAGTTTGCGCAGTTTGTAAGCTTTATCGTAGCGTCTCTGCCGTTTCCGAGGATACCTGCCGTGTAGCCCTTGGTGGTATGAATGCTTCCGTCAAAAACTACGGCGGTGATATTTACGTCTCCGGGAACGTAGTCACCTGAAGCACCGGAAATATTACCGATAATACCGCCTACCTCTTTGAAGCTCTCTACGATAGCGTCGGTGTATATTTTTTCTATGGTAACGTCATCGCCCGAGCCTCTGTTCGTCTGTCCTACGATAGCGCCCGATGCGCCTCCGTCATTCGAATTTCCTGCCTGAATATAGGAATTTACGAGGGCGAAATTCTTAATGGTCGCTCCACCCTGAATAACTCCGAACAAGCCCTGTCCGTCAGCGGTGGTATTTATGTAAAGTCCGGAAATAGTGTGTCCGTTACCGTCAAAAGTTCCGCCGAAGGCGCTCTGCCAATTTCCTATCGAAACGTAGTTCTTGTTAGCGGGAGCGGTAACTGCCCAGGTAGACGCGTCGCCCTCGTTGAGAACGATATCCGCAGTCAACTCATAGTATGCGGTACGGTAAGCGCTTACGTTGTTGTTGATCTTGGTTGCAAGGAACGCCAAATCCTTACCGCTGGAAATCTTATAGGGGTTATCAAGAGTTCCCGCGCCTTCAAGAGACGCAGACTCGGTACCGTCCCAAACCTCAACGGTATCTGCCGATGCGGGTACAAGCGTAAATACGCCTACGAGCATTGTTAAAACGAGTAAAACGGTCAAAAGCTTTTTCATCGTATTTTCTCCTTAATTATATTATTTAACGTCGTCAAGCAACGTCATATAGTCGTCCATAGCGGATCTCGCCTTGCTGATGTTTTCTCCGTAATAGGACGAGAAGTTGGTGTTTCCTTCAACTGCAAGCCTTGAGAACTGTCCCATAAAGTCGCCCCACTTCTGAATATCCGCAACGTCTCTCGGAACGACGGAGTCGAGAATAAGCTCAAGCGTTTCAACGGACTCGGGATTCTTCATATAACGGTAGGTAAGAACCGTCTCAAAGAATGCGGGGGTAAGCGTGCTTACGGACTCTCGGCTCATAGCGGAAAGTATGAGAGAAATATCGTCCTTTCCCTCTGCAAAGGTGGGAACACCGAGAACCACGGCGTCGTTCATAACGCAAACGTACTCGCTGTCAGCCTCCCAAAGCGGTATGGGAAGAAGCGCAAAGTCCTCAAGAGCGTTTTCTGCAGTGGTGAACATCTGCGCCGCCTTCAGGTCTCCGGGCATGAACAGCATCTGATTTGAGTTGAACATATCCGTAATTTCAGCAGCCGTCAAGGTCTTACCGCCGTTGAATTGAGCAACGTCAACGACAGCGCTGTCCGTATGCCATGCTTTTATTATCTTAGTAAGCACGGTATCTGCGTGCTCAACCGTCATCTCCCACGTAGGATATCCCGCCTTGTCAAGGGAAATAACTCCCTTTCCTGCCGAATAATAGAGCGCTCTTGCAAACGAGGTTCCGTCAACCGCTCCAAATCTGTCGTCGAGCGACGATGCGACCTCGTTGTCCGCGTCGTCAAGATCTGCAACCGCCATTACCGCAAGCTCGTTGAACTTTTCAAGCGTCCATTCCTTGTTCTTAACAAGCTCGTAGAAGTTATCGGTTATCTGAACGTCACGCGCAAGCGCAGTATTTGCATAAACGACGTAAGGATAAAGATCGTCACTGTAAATAATATCGCCCGAGCCGAAGTAACGCTTGTTTACTATGGAATAGGCCTGCATAACATCGTGATTCCACCACTCCTGCGACTCGTCGTAATACGCAAGCTCGTTAAAATCGGTAAGCGCACCCTCAAGCGCGATAGGTGACATAACTGCTATCATAGAAGCAATTGCGTCGTAAGAGGATTCACCTACGCTGGATTCGTTACGAACCGTGCTCGTTATCGTGCTGTACTTCATGGTTTCAACCACGATATCTACGTTGTAAGTATCCTTTACAATCTGGTTTCTCTCGAAAACGGCAGATTCAATAACTCCGCCACTGGTCTCCTCGATTGCCAGCTCGTTGTACATAAAGTGTCCCTCTGCCGCGATGTATTCAGGCCAAAGCATATTGAATTCTTTGCCGCCGAGGTCCTTGACCTCAAGGTCACTGATAGCTCCGTCGGTGGATACCGTTGCGTCTGCACCCGTGGTTTCCTCTCCTTCGCCCACCGTACACGAGGTAATGAGAGCGGTCATAGAGAGCAGCAATGCAAGCGTCATGAGCATTGCCAAAAGTCTGATCGTTTTTTTCATGTTTTTCTTTCCTTTCGCTTTTCGTTTTGTTTATTACAAATTAAATTTTGTACATGGTAAGATATTTTTTAGTTCCCTCGTACATCTCGTCAAACAGGGACTTCTTTTGCTCCTGCGTAAGATCCTTTAACAAATGACTCTCGCTGAATACCTCAAAGCAGGTATTAAGGTCCTCCGAGAACGCAGCCTCAACCGCTCTGTCGTTTTCTCGGTTTACCTTCGATACCTTCTCGTATATGCTGTCGGGTATATCTCCCGCCATTACGGGAATCACGCTGTCCGCGGAGAACACAGCGTTGGTCTCAACTATGCTTCCGAGCGGTAGATTTGGTATCTGTCCTCGGTTGGGAACGTTTACGTTCGTCACCAGCTTGTCGCGTCCGAGCAACGCTCTCATCTGGTTGACTCCTTCCTCTCCGCTGTTATGTAGCTTGAATTCTTCCTCTCCCGAAAGCAGTCTCGCGCTCTTGGCAAGTCGCTTCTTAAGGTCGTTCTTTCTCCACTCTACCGTCGTAAGTCCGAACGTCCATTCCTTTACCACCTCGGGGCTCGTCAGATATTCATCTCTGTCGCAGAACTCGGCAAGGTGTCTGTCTCCCGCCGCCGCTATGTATCCGAATCTTCTGAACAGATCAAATCTTACTCTTGCTGCCGATGCGAAGGAATTGTTCATCCAGTTCGCGTCACCCTTCTTATCAAAGCCCGTTTCGTAATACTTATCCACGAACGTCTTATACGTCTCAAACAGGTCTATATCCTTGTATCTTGCAGACGTAAACCACGTAAAGTGATTTACTCCCACTACGTTCACGCATATCTGCGAGCGAGTTGCTCCCTTTATTCCGTGTACGTCCTCAAGCGCCTGCGACAAGAGCTTCTGCGTTCCGAACACCTCGTGGCAGCATCCGAACGCCTTTATCTCGGGAAATTCCTCGTACAGCGCCTTTACGCATATCGCCATCGGGTTCGTGTAGTTTATTACCCAAGCCTTGGGCGAATACTCCTTTACGGCTCTTGCTATCTCTCTTATCATCGGCACCGTTCGCATTGCTCGAAGCATTCCTCCGGGGCCCGTCGTGTCTCCTACCGACTGATATATTCCGTACTTCTCCGGGGCGTGTACGTCGTATTCCATCTCGTCGAACGTTCCGGGCAATATCGATACTATAACGAAATCCGCTCCCGTCAGCGCCTCTCCTATGGTCCTTACCGCAACGTAGCTCCAGCCGCCGCCTATCTTATTTCCTATTATCTCGTTGTTTTTTGCAGCCTCGTAGTCTATATCGTAAAGATATACGCTTCCCGACATATCCTCTGCCTTCGCAAGGTCGTTCATCAGCGTCCACGCCCATCCGCGCGAACCTCCTCCTACGTAGGCGATCTTTATATCTCGCACATTGTCCTTTTCGTGTATCATTTTTTCTTGATAACACCTCCCGCTTTTTACCCCCCCCTATTTTTTCTCGGGGTTCTGATTTTTGCACAATATTCCATAGTAACATGTACATTATACCACATTTAAAGATTATTTTCAATCACAATATTGTGATATTTTGCAAAAATAGTTGTACAATATTAAGATTTTACGAAAAAAATTGGCACGGCACACAGATTTGATCTGCAGCCGTACCAATTTTTATATTTTTTACATTATTATATATCACTATCGTTCGAAATAACCGTAAACTGACTTAACGGGTGAGCAAAATCCAAAGCTTCCCTCGTATTTGGATATAATTTTCTCCATTTCCACTCTTTGCTTTTTTCCTATAACGCATACGAGCATAGAGCTTTCCGCGCCTGAATACATACCTCTCGCCGGGATCTCGGTACAGCCTCTGTCAAGCTTCTCCATAATCTCCGACGAAAGCTCCGCAGGCTTATTCGTCACTATCTCGAACTTCAATCCCGACATAGCTCCCTTTAGCATATAATCGCTTATAACGCCCGAAACGAGAGAAGAAAGAATACTGATTATAACGGGGAGCGAACGCCTGCCGTAAACGAAATAAGACGTCGCCGCGACACCCGCGTTTATTGCGAACAGCACCCACACCGTGCTAAAATTCGGCTTAAAGCGATTTATAAGCGCCGCCAAAATATCCGTGCCGCCCGTAGAGCCGCCGAGCCATATCGAAAGCGGGTACAAAACGCCGAAAAACGCTCCGTAGACAACCGCCGCGATTATCGCCTGCTCCTCGCTCTGCGCACGATATTCGAGAAAGCTTAAATCAAAATACGACATAAGCTTCTGAAATACCAGCGTCATAACCGAAAAGCTGATTATATAACTGAAGTTTTTAAGGGAATAGCTTTTTTTCAAAACGAAAAAAGCTAAAATCAGCATAGGCGCGTTCACTAAAACGTAAACGTAGCCGACGCTTATTCCGAGCAAATACTGTATCATAACGGCAAAGCCTTGTATCCCAACGGGAGCGAAATCGTTTGGATATACAAATATTATCGATACGAGCGCGTCTGCGGCAGCCAACAGCGTTATAATAACGTACGACGCCCACGGCGCTCTGTTAAGCATTTTGCTTATACTCTTCATGCTTCTCCTTACTGCATTTTGTAAGATACTCCGCTCATCTTGTACTCGTTAAGAAACCACTCCGCAGTCTTTTTACCCGTGAGCGTAGGACTGTTGTCAAGGTCGAACGAAAGAGTCATATTTCCGAGATAATCGTCTACGACCTGAACCTTTATGACAAACGTATACGTTAGTGTCCATGCGCCCGAGCAATAGCTTCTGTAACCCTCTCCGTTGGGATGATTTATATATTCTCCCGAATACTGCGGCTCGTCAAGAAGACACTCAACGTTCTTTCCGATTCCGAATTTAAGCGTTTTTTCTCCTCTTGGAGTTACGTAGGTAAGCGTTCCCTCGTCTCCGTTAAAGTCAAGTCGGAAGGACGAAATTTTTGCGTTACTCTCGGTACAAACGAAGGTCTTGCCGTTTATTGCGCTCATTCTGATGGACGTTGAGTTTCCCTTTTGATAAGGAATCGACATACCGTCAAGCGCGTCGAGCATTTCCTTGAAGGCGGGAGCGTTTTGTGCCAAGGGAGTGTCCGACACCTTCTTAATTATATGTTCCTCAAATAACGAGTAAATTATTCCCGTAGCATCGTCATTACCCTGATTATCCGCCGTGCATACGAGCACGAGATCCTTTTCGGGTATGCAATATGCGTACTGACAACCCATTCCCATAAAGGCAAAGCCGTACGGATTCATCCATATCTGATAGCCGTAGCCGCTTCCGTAAAAGGGCGTGTCGGAGTCGGGATCGGGAGCTGTTGATATTTGATACGACGTTGCCGCCTTGACGTAGTCGCGAGGCAAAAGCTGCTTGCCGTTATACTCGCCCTCATTCATGACGAGATTCGCAAACATCGCAAGGTCGCGCGAGGTACACATAACTCCCGAACCGCCCCAAGCGTAGCCCTCGGGAGCTTTAACGCACCACGCGTTCTCCGAAAAGCCCATTTCGAGAAGTGCCTCGTCCTTAAGATACGTAAGGAAGTCCTTTCCCGTTACCTTCTCAACTATTACGCAAAGCACGTACGTTCCGCTCGTATCGTAAAGGAAGGAGGAGCCGGGCTCTTTTCCAACCTTTGCCGTAAAGAAGGTGGATATCCAATCCATATCCGTGTCTCCCTTATATGAGCTTCCCTTCGTAAAGGGCGACGCCATACGCAAAAGATCAACTATCTTGGTCTTTGCAATTCTTTGGTCAGTGCTTTCGTCTATATATTCGGGGAAATACTTATCAAGCGTATCGTTTATAGATATCTTTCCCTCCGCCTCAAGCAGTCCGATAGCCATAGACGTAAAGCTCTTGCTTATGGAATACATCCTGTGTAGGGTATCCTTGTCGTAAGGCTCTGCATACCCTTCCGCAACTATCTCTCCGTGACGCATGACAAGCACGCTGTGCATGGAAAGTCCGTTCGCCTCAAAGCCCTCCACGACCTTCGTGATCTCCGCAGACGATATTCCCATCTGCTCGGGTGTTGTGTAAATTGAAATATCCATATCTATTTCTCCTTCGTTTTCAGTTTCGTTTTCAATTTCGTTTTCAGTCTCTTTACCGCTTATATCCGTTTGAGCTTCAAAATCACTTTCCGCATGCAGCTCGTCATCGAGAGCATCTTTTGAAAAGAGCCTTCTCAAAAAAGTAGGCGTACAAGCTGCAGACGACGTCACGACGCCAAGCAAAACGAGCGTAAGCAAAAATAACGCGCATATTCGTTTTCTCATTGAAATCTCCTTTTCTAAAAATATTTTTTCTTAATATATTGCAACTTTTACCGAAATATAGTATAATTAAGGTAAAATTATACGTCTTTGGAGGTTATATCCCATGTCGACGATACATTACGTGAAAACGAAAGACTTTTTCATAGAAAAGTATACCCTAAAGCAGCCGCAAGGGGATATGCACTATCACCACGCCTTTGAGATATATTACGTTCTCGATGGAGAGCGCGAATATTTTATCGGCGATAAATTTTTCAAAGTAAGCAGCGGAGACCTCGTTTGGGTTCCCAAGGACATGCTCCACCGCACCGACGGAAAGGGCGCTACGCGCTTTCTCCTTTATTTCAAGGAGGAGTTTTTGGGCGAATATCTCTCCGATGCGGCGATCGAGCGACTTGCCGACGGTCAGCCCTTTGCATTTCGCGCTGACGACGAGTACGCCGACGAGCTACGAAGCATTTTCTTGGTGCTTCTTCAGGAATACAACAAAAGGAAAAATCCCGAGGAAAGCTACGATCCATTTCTCGTCGCAAGATATCTGTCCGAGCTTTTATTCTTTATTCGCACTCACGAAAACCGCTATGCTAAAAAGTCAAGCAAGGCAGAGGATAGAATGCACCACATAGTAAAATACATAAACGAAAACTATCCGTACGAGCTGACGATTCAAGAGATTGCGGACAAATTCGGCATAACTAAAAATCATTTTTGCCATATGTTCGCAAGCTCAATGGGAGTAACCTTCGTCACCTATCTAAACACGGTACGCATCAAAGCCGCCTGCGACATGATGAAAAACGATGAAGATAACATACTTGAAATCTCAAGCAAATGCGGATTTTGCTCGCCTCACTACTTTTACAGAGTATTCAAGCGTGAAAAAGGAATGCCGCCGAGCAGCTATCGCGCACAGTTCAGACAAAAGCCTGCGCGTAAAAAATAAAGTACGATTTATTTTACCACATATCGCTCATTATTTCAATCAAAATATTGCGATTTTTCACTCAAAAACATGCACAATATTGCGATTGCCTAAAAATCGCAATATTGTACAACAAAAAAACTAAAAAATCACAATATATGGATTGAAATGACTTTGATTTTGATTTATAATATAATAAATAATAAAGGAAGGTAAACGACTTATGAAGCCCCTTATAGAAAAAACTCTCGTGCTTGCTCATCGCGGAGCAAGCGGATACGCTCCGGAAAACACGATGGAAGCATTTGAGCTCGCCGCAAAAATGGGAGTAGACGGCTTTGAGCTTGACGTACACCTGACGGCGGACGGACAGGTAGTAATATGCCACGATGAAAAGCTTGAAAGAACGTCAAACGCCCAAGGAAGCATCCCCGAATATACGTTTGCAGAGCTGCGCGCTATGGATTTCGGATATCATTTTTATAACTGCACGCGCAAGGGTATAAAGATACCTACTCTTGACGAGGTGTACGAGCTTGCAAAGCCCCTCGGTCTTATCGTCAACGTAGAAATAAAGCCCTCGTATCCGGAGATCATTCCCGCGTGCTACGAGATAGCGAAGCGTCACGGAATGCTCGAAAACGTCATATATTCATCCTTTGACCACTTTCAAGTAAGACGAATGAAGGAGCAGTATCCCGCCACGTTCGTAGCTCCGCCTTACAGCTTCAATATGGTGAATCCGTGGAACTACTGCCCCGAGCTGGGTGCTGCAGCCGTACACCCCAAGTATACTCAAATACAGTTAGATAAGGATTATGTCAAGAACTGCCACGACAGAGGCATACGCGTTCATACGTGGACGGTAAACACGGAAGAGCAGATGCAACAAATGCTTGATTTGGGCGTTGACGCCATAATAACAAATTATCCCGATATAGCCCTGAAAATAAGAAAGTAAGAGGTATTTAATAATGAAAAAGTATTTAGCACTCGCACTTGCGCTTATATTCGTAGCGTTGCCGATATGCTCCTGTAAGAACAACGACGAGCCGGCAGGCAACGAGGACGGGATCTCCCTCTTGGACGAACCTATCGTCATCGCCGACGCCTCGGGCGCATACTTTACGGTGGCCAAGCCTGATTCGTCAACGGAAATCATTGACTCCTGCGTCTCCGCATTAGCAAAGCCCGCAGACGGCTTTACCTTGAAGCACGCAGTCGCAAAGGAGGACGGCAACGGCAACACCGACAAGGAAATTCTGCTTGGATTTACCTGCCGCGCAGAGTCCGCAGAGGCTATGAACGGCATAGGCTACGACGACTATTCGATTACTTATGTAAACAACAAAATAGTAGTTGCGGCTCACAATCCCGAAAGACTTTCAGAAGCCGTTGCCTTTCTCAAGGAAAAGCTGTTGAAGGTGACCGACGGCAAGCTTGAATACGTAGGAAACTACAAATACGAATCAAGCGATGCTCTTATGGTAGACGATGGCGAGTCCATTGACGATTACAAGATAGTTTGCGGAGACGACTCTCTGTATATGAGCGCGCAGAGCATACAAAAGTACGTGAAGGCTAAATACGGAGTACAGCTTGAGATCATTTACGACACCAAGCCCAAGGACAGCAAGGAAATAGTCCTCGGATACGCAAAGAGAGATATCTCTGCGCTTGCGGACGGACTTAATATGGGCGAGGGCATAATCGCGGTAAAGGATAAGGACCTTCTCGTTGCCGCAAAGGATATTACGACCACGCTCTCGCTGTTTGATATCTTTACGGAAGAATATATATCGGGACTTTACACCGATACCTTTAATTTCAAAGCAGATTTTGAAACGACCGTAAACGTGTACAAGGACGAGTTCAAGGATAGCAACAAGGTATCTGGCGGTTCTGATATTCGCGTTATGTCCTTTAACGTGCTTGTGGATATATGGAGCGGTACTCCCGCAGTAAAGGGCAGAGATGCCACCGTTGCAAAAACACTGCTGTACTATGCACCCGACGTAGTCGGTCTTCAGGAGGCTTCTGCTATGTGGCATAAGAACTTAAAGAGCTTGCTTAAAAATACACCTTATAAGCTTATCTGCACGGAGAGAACCGTTAGACACGAAACCTACGGCAATCGCAATTTCACCCCGATCCTCTATAATTCCGACGTGCTTACGCTTAAGGACAGCGGTGTAAAGGAATTCCAAAGCAAGGGCAACCAATATATGAAAACTATCGCTTGGGCGATTTTTGAGATCAAGGAAACCAAGCAGCAATTCATATTAGTAAATACCCACTACGAGGCTCCCGGTCACGACGACGAGGAAAAAGCGGAAAATCTTGAGTACCGTAAGGATCAAACCGCGGAAATGATAGAATTCGTAAGCTATCTTGAGGGAACCTACGATCTCCCCATAATGCTCACGGGAGACTTCAACACAACCGAAGGTAACGACAAAACGGGACATCATTCTCCGTATTGGAATCTCATAAACAGCGGCTTGCACGATGCAAAGTTTTCGGCAGACAAAGTAAAGTGCGCCGCAAAAACGTGGCACGAGCTCGGCTCGTCCGTTTCCTCTGCAACCGCAGGAAGCTTTGACCATATTTTCGGAAACGAAAGAGTAAAATTTTCTTATTTTAACACGCTTATAGATAAGATACTTATGACGGCGTCCGACCACTGCCCCATATACGCAGACGTTAAATTTAACTAAAAAGCGAGGCACAGAAAATGAAAAAAATATTCGTTGAAGGACACAGAGGATATTGCGCAAAATATCCCGAAAATACGCTTATTTCCTACGAGGCTGCAATAGACCTCGGCGTTGACGCATTTGAATTCGACGTCCGCCTTTCCAAGGATAAGGAGGCGGTTATAATGCACGACGCAAGCGCCAAGCGCACCTGCGGAGTTGACAAAAAGCTCTCCGACATGACGCTCTCCGAAATAAAGGAGCTGGAAGCGGCTTACGTGGAAAAGTTCGGGGAGGAGTTCGTCGGACGTGACGTACGCGTTCCCACGCTCAAGGAGCTTTGCGAGCTTGTAAGCAGAAAGCGCCCCAACATGCCTCTCGGAGTTGAGATAAAGGACTATACCGAGGAAACCGTTGATATTGCCGTAGCAATTCTTAAGGAATACGGACTTTTCGACAATTCTTGGTTTTATGCGTTCGACGCGCCCACGATAAAGTATCTCAAGACCAAGTATAACGCAAGAACGATGGGCTATCCGGACTTTCAGATGAAGCGCTTTGACCACGCCGAGGGCTACCGCTATTACGACGAGATGGGTCTTAGTATGTCGATAGTAAAATCCGAGGTGTTCCCGATATTCGCAAGCAAGGGACTCCCTATGCATATGTACTGTGCAGACACGGAGGAGGATGTAAGGCTCTGCATCGAGAAGGGCGCAGAGCTTATAACGGCAAACGATCCCGTTCCGCTTATGGGAGTTCTTAAGGAGCAAACAACTGATTCCCCCAAAAGAGGTATATCGTGAAGTATATAAATTCATTCAAAAGGCTTTTGGTTCTTTCACTCGCACTGCTTCTCCTGCTCTCTGCTCTCGTCGGCTGTCAGCAGAACGGCGCGAGCGGCACGGACGGCTCCGAGGAACAAGGATTTTCACTCACCAAGGATAACCTCGCGCTGTATTCGATAGTCATTCCCGACAAGGCTGACGACACAACGGAAAGCGTTGCTTCGCAGTTGAGCAAAAAAATAAAGAGCATCACCGGAAGCGAGCCTAAAATCAAAAGCGATTTTATCGCCGAGGGCTCTGACGTATATTGCGAGGAGGAATACGAGATATTGCTCGGATACGTAAACAGAGACGCAATAGACGAGCTGTATTCGAGCGCAAGAGAAAACGACAGCGGATACGCTATGGTTGGAAAGAAGGTAATTCTCATAGGTCGCTCGTCCTCTGCGCTAAACAGCTCGTATACGGTCTTCTTGAGTGATATTCTAAAGGATGCAGATGAAAAGTTCGTTCTGATGAGCGACGGAGACCAAAAGCTCGTACAAGCAAAATATACCTACGACCAAATGAAAATAAACGGCGTTAACGTCAATGAATACAAAATAATATACCCTGCTCTTTCATCGTTGAAGGAAAAGGATCTTGCGCTTTCGCTTCAAGCTTACGTAAAAGAAAAGACCGGCTATACTCTCGCTTGCGAGAGCGATAATTTCGCGCCGTCAGCTCATGAAATTCAGATAGGTGAAACGAACAGAATAACGGACGCTCTCCTTGCGGCAAGAGAAGAATCAGGCTTTGAGGACGGTCAGCACTGCGTTTGCCCGACCGCCGACGGAGTTTGGTTGAGCGGAAACACGACTCAAGCGCTTATGGCAGCCGTTAATAAATTTTACGAAATGTTTGAGGTAAAAAAAAGCATGGCAACTCTAAATTTGAGCAAAGCGGTTTCTTTTGAAACGAAAACTGTCTTTTTGAGCGCGTTGACCTATAACGTATACCACAAATTCACGTCGGCAAGAAATCCTGACCACGTTTTGGACAGCATAGAAGCTCAAAATCCCGATATTTTCGGATGCAACGAAGCAAATACGGAGTGGATGACAAGACTCACCTCAAGGTTTGACAGCTCCTACACCTGCGTAAAGGGCAAGAACAGTAAATCGGGAGATACGGGAGATTTCTGCCCCATATTCTTCAAGACTGAAAAATTCGAGCTCGTAGAATCCGGGACTAAATGGCTTTCCGACACCCCTGACACCGTTTCAAAATACGACGAGTCACACACCCAAAGAATCATAACGTACGTCGTTCTCAAGGACAAGGACACGTCCGTACGCTTTATGTACGTTCAAGCACATCTTGAAAACAACGAATCAGGCTACGATTCAACCACGGCAAGAAAGAAGCAAAGCGAAGTCCTCAAGAGCTTTACCGATGCTTATTCCCTTCCCATAATTATCGGCGGCGACTTCAACACGACGAAGATCTCCGACCTTTCTCCCTTGCTCACACTTTCCCGTTTTGCAAATTCCTCGGATATTGCAAGCGATAAAAAGGTAAGCGGAACGTGGGTTGGAAGCTCGTTTGACGCCATCACGGGCGGAGTTCTCGATTACTTTTTCGTTACAAAGGATACCGTTGAGGTAAGAAAATACGAGGCAGTAGACAATAAAACAAACGGAAAATATCCGTCAGACCATATACCCGTAAGAATAGATGCGGTGATATATCAATAAATTGCTACTTTGAGATTTTTATCCATTTCTGAAAGGAATCCACCGATGTCGATTAAAGTCAAAGATAAAACTTCATTTGAAGAAGCGATACAAGACGCGGCCCCCGTTATGTACGGCTCGCTCGGCAAGGATGCATATTACAAAATACGGACCGGAGAGGAGCTTTTCTCATTTTTCGAGGTATCGTTTGAGGAGTTTTTAGGGGTTTGCAAATATCTTTTGGATCTTGATTATGATTTGTACGAATACAACGTGATGAATGAAAATCATTTTGCAACGTTAACCAAAGGAAGCTCCTTGCTTCACGTATATTGGATAGAATGCGAGGAGGAGCTTAACGTAGCGGCTTCAACGACAGGCGGCTCGTCACTCCCCCAAAAAGCGATTATAAGCCGTCAAGAATTTAAGCCGTCAGTAACTCAACTAAAATCCGATATGCGCAACGGCATGGGATACGTAGTACAGCTTGAGGACGGCAGCTTTATAGTATACGACGGCGGTTACGCGCATCACGCAATCGAGCTGTGGCAGACCCTTTGCAAGCTTCGCTGCTCCGATGATAAAATAATAATACGCGCTTGGATAATGACTCACTCACACGCGGACCACTACCCTTGCTTCACCGCCTTCGCCGACAGCTACGCGAATAGGGTGACGCTTGAGGTCTTTATGATGTCTCCCGTAAACGAAAACGACTCCGATGACAAATACCTGAACACGACGGTGCTTGAGGATATTAAGAAATTCAAAAATACGAAAATTCTTTATCTGCATACCGGTATGCTTTTCAAATACGGAAACGTAAGTCTTGAAATACTGCTGACGCCCGACGAGCTTTATATTTCCGAGAAAAACGTAGGAAACGGCAGGCTTATAAATTTCAACAATTCAAGCATAGTTTCGAGAGTAAGTTACGGAGGTCAAGGCTGTATTTTTCTCGGCGATGCGTTTGATACGGCTGCCTATACTCTCCTTGCATATTACGGAAAATATCTGAAGAGCTATATGTGTCAGGTGTCGCATCACGGCCTTGAAAATTTCCCCCTTATCGCGTACCGACACATTCAAGCGTCTATACTATGGTATTCCTGCTCGCAATCCTGCTATGCCCGTGACGGCAAGGAGGACAGCGACAGCCGTGACGAGGACGTAAGAAAAGCCCTGCGCGAGTCTAAACACACCAAGGAAATAATAGTACACGACAGAGCAACCGAAACGAGATATTTTCAGTAAATCAAAAAAGGAGCGATTCTATGAGATACAGATATTTAAGATTCCCCGAGGGCAAGGCGAAGGCAGTTACCTTCAGCTACGACGACGGAAGCCGTCACGATATCAGATTTTCGGATATCATATCGGAATACGGAATAAAATGCACGTTCAATCTGACGAGTGACGAGGACAGAGGCTCAAGTGCACTGACGGTCGACGAGGTGCGTGAAAAATTCCTCTCAAGAGGACACGAGATAGCCGTACACGGATATTTGCACAGAGCAGAGGGAACGCTACGGCCCATTGAGGGTATACGCGACGTTCTTGCCTGCCGCCTTGAGCTTGAAAAGAAATACGATATGATAATACGGGGCATGGCTTATCCCGATTGCGGTGTTACGAGATTTGCAAACGGCGCAAGCTACGAGGGCGTCAAGCAGTATCTCAAGGAGCTTGATATAGCTTATGCAAGGACGCTTGGCGGTGACAACGACGGATTTGAGCTTCCTACCGATTGGCACAGATGGATGCCCACGGCGCACCACGAAAACAAAAACCTTTTTGAATATATCGACCGCTTTTTGAGCATTGATACGTCGCCCAAAACCTACCGCGCGGCAAGACAGCCCCGCCTGTTTTATCTTTGGGGACACAGCCACGAATTCGCACAAAGAGACAACTGGGACAGACTTACGGAGATATGCGAGCGAATTTCTCGCAAGGACGACGTATGGTATGCGACGAACGGTGAGATATACGATTACGTAACGGCTTATAATTCCTTGATATACAGTGCGGACGGCAATACCGTATACAACCCCACGCTCTTTACCGTTTGGTTTGACGTGGACAGTAGGCTCTTCACGATAAAACCGGGCGAAACGCTTAAAATTCAATAAAAAATCAAAATTAAAAAAGAGGCAAAAATGAACAACACAGAAAAAGTAATACAGTTTGGTGAAGGCGGATTTCTTCGCGGCTTTGCCGATTGGATGATACAGAAAATGACTGACGTCGGAGTATTCGACGGCAAGGTGGTAGTAGTTCAGCCTATTGAGCAGGGACTTTGCGATATGCTCACAGTGCAGGACTGCAAATACACCCACATTATCCGCGGAAGCGAGGGTGTGGAAATATCCAAAATTGACGTTATCTCGCGTTGCGTAAAGCCCTACGAGGACTTTGAGAGCTATCTCGCGCTTGCGGATATTCCCACGATGAGATTTATTATCTCCAATACAACCGAGTCCGGAATCGTATTCAACGCAAACGATACGGTATCTGCCGCTCCATCAGTTTCCTTTCCCGCAAAGCTCACGCTTCTCTTAAAGAGAAGATTTGACAAGGCTCTTGGCGGCTTTATCGTTCTTCCCTGCGAGCTTATCGACAGAAACGGAGATAACCTTAAGAAATGTGTTCTTCAGTACGCCGACCTTTTCGGCTTTGGCGAGGCTTTCAAGGCTTGGGTGGAAAACGAAAACGTATTCACCAACACCCTCGTTGACAGAATAAACACGGGTTACCCCAAGGACGAGGACTTAAATCTCGGCTACGAGGATAATATGGTAAACACCTCGGAGTATTTCCATCTTTGGGTAATTGAGACCGACTGCGACATCGAAGCGGAGCTTCCCTTCTCAAAGGCAAACCTCAATGTAATAGTCACCAAGGACAAGCTTGAGATGTACCGTACGAGAAAGGTTCGTATACTCAACGGCGCGCACACCTCGCTCGTTCCGTACGCCCTCCTTTCGGGACTCGACACGGTCAAATCCTGTATGGACGACGAGGTTATGCGCGAGCATATCCGCAAGTGCGTATTTGACGAGATAATTCCCACGCTCGACCTTCCGCGCGACGAGCTTGTAGATTACGCAAACAACGTGCTTATACGCTTCTCCAACCCCTACATAAAGCACTATCTCTCCTCTATCGCGCTCAACTCGGTAAGCAAGTTTAAGGTGCGTGTGCTGCCCTCGATTCTCGAATATAACAAGAGATTTGGCAAGCTCCCCGAAACGCTGACCTTCGCTTTCGCAAAGCTCATTGAGTTCTACCGCACCGATATGACCAACGACGCTCCCGACGTAGTTGAATTTATGAAGACGGCAAGCGTTGCGGACATTCTCGCAAAGACCGAGTATTGGGGCACAGACCTGTCCTTTATGTACGATGAGGTAGCAAAGCATGTTAATTAACAAGCTCGACAACGTAGAGATAAACCTCGCGGACGGTCACAAATACGCACTTTGCGATATCGCGACAGGCGAGAATATAATCAAATACGGCAACCCCATAGGTCACGCTACGGCGGATATAAAAAAGGGTGAGCACATACATACTCACAATATGAAGACAAATCTTTCGGGTGTTATTGAATACAAATATACGCCCTTTGAGGATAAGAGCGAAAAGGCGATCGATACACCCACCTTTATGGGCTACGTCCGCGAGAACGGCGACGTCGGTATCAGAAACGATATATTTATCGTTGTTACAGTTGGCTGTGTCAATAAGGTGGCAGAGCGCCTTGCTAACCTCACAGGTGCTGTGGCGTTTACCCACCCCTTTGGTTGTTCCCAGCTTGGAGATGACCAGACAACTACACAGCTCATACTTCGCGGTATCGTAAATCACCCAAACGCCGCAGGCGTGCTTGTTCTCGGACTTGGCTGTGAGAACAACAATATAGACGTATTCAAGAACGTTCTCGGTGAATGGAATGAAAACCGAGTAAAATTCCTCAACTGTCAGGATTTTGACGATGAGATTGAGGAAGGTGTAAGACTTATAAACGAATTAAAGGAATACGCAGGTAAATTCGTTCGTCAGCCCATACCCGTTTCAAAGCTCCGCATAGGACTTAAGTGCGGAGGAAGCGACGGATACAGCGGAATCACTGCAAATCCCCTCGTTGGCAGAGTGTCCGATAAGCTCATTTCTATGGGCGGCTCGTGCGTGCTTACGGAGGTTCCCGAAATGTTCGGAGCCGAGCATCTTTTGATGGCGAGAGCCGAGAATGAGGACGTATTCAACCGCACCGTTAGTCTTATAAACAACTTCAAGGAATACTACGAGCGACACAATCAGGTTATTTACGAAAATCCCTCTCCCGGAAACAAAAAGGGCGGTATAACTACACTTGAAGAAAAGTCGCTCGGTTGCGTACAAAAGGCGGGAAGCTCGACGGTCGTTGACGTTCTCGACTACGGCGATACGCTTCGCAAGAGCGGACTTTCCCTCTTAAACGGACCGGGAAACGATATTGTTGCAATTACAAATCTTTTTGCCGCAGGCGTTCATATCATTCTGTTCACCACGGGGCGCGGAACTCCCGTCGGAAGCGGAGTGCCTACGGTCAAGATAGCGACCAACAACAGCCTTGCAACAAGAAAATCCGCATGGATAGACTTTGATGCAAGCCCGACGCTTGAGGGCAACGAGCTTACCGACGAGCTATTCGATTACATAATCGAGGTAGCAAACGGCAAGCAATCTCAAAATGAAATCCACGGCTATAAGGAAATATCCATCTTCAAGGACGGAGTCACCTTATAAGGCACTAAACGAAATAAGAAAAACCGCCGTTTCTATCCTACTCGGATAAAAACGGCGGTTTTCTTTTTTATTTTTCAAAACAAAGCCTTGAAATTTAATTTACGTACTCTTTTCCGCAAAAATTAAATACCTTTAAACATCATATCTCCGTAAGAGGGATAAGGCCAATATTCGGAAGCTGTAAGAGGCTCCATCGTATCGACGACGGCGCGGAGCTTTTCCATCGCGGGAATAACCTCGTAGCAATAAGCCTCTGCGCGCACAACTGCGTCTGCAATTCCTGCCGCGCGGCGTTCAGCCTCCTGAAGCGCGGCAACGCTTGTATAGGCTTGCGCGTTGAGAGCTGAAAGCTTTTTAATAAGGTCCTTCTCTACCGAGCAATCAATATCGGGAAGCACCGCAAGCTTTGCGCCCGCTGTATCGGCGAGGTCTGCAACGTAATTGTTCACTGCGGGAATAATATCTCTCTGCGCCATTTCTATCATAGTAAGCGCCTCGATATTAACGATCTTCGCGTAGTTCTCGAAGTAAATTTCCTCTCTTGAGTTTATCTCAACCTCGCTCATAACGCCGTGCTCCGTAAAGAGCCTTACGTTCTTTTCGAGATTGAAGCACTTGTATGCATCAACAGAGGTTTTAAGATTGAGAAGTCCGCGCCTTGCCGCTTCCTCCTCCCACTCCTTTGAATATCCGTTACCGTCAAAAATTATTCTCATATGCTCGCTGAAGGTATCCTTCAAGAGCTTTGAAACAGCAGCATCGAAATCGTCTGCGCCCTCAAGAATATCCGCAAACTGTCTGAAGCTCTCCGCAACGGCAGTGTTGAGAACTATGTTAGGCATAGCTATATTCTGTGAAGAGCCGAGCATTCTGAACTCAAACTTGTTGCCTGTAAACGCAAGAGGAGACGTTCTGTTTCTGTCCGTCGTATCCTTGCGGAAGGTAGGAACGGTAGGAACACCCAGATCCATAATTCCCGCCTTCGCACCCTTATAGGTCTTTCCGTCAATTATGGACTTTATAATATCCTCAAGCTCCTCGCCAACGAAAATAGAAACGATAGCAGGGGGCGCCTCGTGAGCTCCGAGACGGTGGTCGTTACCTGCGTGAGCGACAGAAATACGCAAAAGGTCCTGATAATCGTCAACTGCCTTAACGATAGCCGCAAGTATCAGCAAAAACTTTACGTTTTCCGCGGGAGTCTTTCCGGGATCAAGCAAATTCTTACCCGAATCCGTGGAAATAGACCAGTTATCGTGCTTACCCGAGCCGTTTACGCCCTTGTAAGGCTTCTCATGCAAAAGGCATACCAAGCCGTGCTTTTCCGCGATCTTCTTCATGTACTCCATAATCAAAAGATTATGGTCGACCGCCATATTGGTGGTTTCATATATGGGAGCAAGCTCGTGCTGTGCGGGAGCTGCCTCGTTATGCTTGGTTTTTGCGTTTATACCAAGCTTCCAAAGCTCCTCGTCAAGGTCTGCCATATAAGCGCTTATACGAGTCTTGAGCGGTCCAAAATAGTGATCCTCAAGCTCCTGTCCCTTGGGCGCGGGAGCGCCGAAAAGCGTTCTTCCCGTGTACAAAAGGTCCTTGCGCTTATCGTACATTTCCTTGTCGATTATAAAATACTCCTGCTCTGCACCTACCGTATTATTAAGACGCTTGCTGCTCGTATCTCCGAAAAGACGCAAAATACGAAGTCCCTGCGTGCTTATTGCGTCCATCGAGCGCAAAAGGGGAGTTTTTGTGTCAAGCGCCTCGCCCGTGTATGAGCAAAACGCGGTGGGAATATAGAGCGTGCCGTCCTTAACGAAGGCGTAGGACGCGGGGTCCCACGCGGTATATCCTCTTGCCTCGAAGGTTGCGCGCAAGCCGCCCGTCGGGAAGGACGAAGCGTCGGACTCGCCCTTTATAAGCTCCTTGCCCGAGAACTCCATAACTACCTTACAGCTGCCGACGGGAGAAATAAACGAATCGTGCTTCTCCGCGGTAACACCCGTCAAAGGCTGGAACCAGTGAGTATAGTGCGTAGCACCCTTCTCTATCGCCCAATCCTTCATCGCGGTTGCAACTATATCCGCAATAGACGCGTCAATAGGTCTGCCCGTTCCTATCGTCTTGGTAAGCGATTTGTAAACGTCCTTGGGAAGTCTCTCGCGCATTACCTCGTCGTTAAATACCATACATCCGAAAATTGCCGGAATATTCTTGGTCATATCATTACCTCTTTTTTGTTTTTCCTTACTTTTCTTTTGCGAAAAAGAAAAGTAAGCAAAAGAAAACGAAACATTATATATTTTCCTTGTTCAGTATCGCAAAACGAAGCGAAGCAAAAGAAAACGAAAAATTATATATTTTCCCTGTTCAACATCGCAAAACGAAGCGAAGCAAAAGAAAACGAAAAATTATATATTTTCCCTGTTCAACATCGCAAAACGAGGCGAAGCAAAAGAAAACGAAAAATTATATATTTTCCCTGTTCAACATCGCAAAACGAGGCGAAGCAAAAGAAAACGAAAAATTATATATTTTCCTTGTTCAACATCGCAAAACGAAGCGAAGCAAAAGAAAACGAAAAATTATAAAATTATCTCTGAACTCGTCCGCTTCCATCGCCGCCCGCAAGCTTTTCAACCTCGGAACCGCTGACTCTGTTGTAGCCTCCCTCAACGGAATGCTTGAGCGCGGATGCCGCAACCGCGAATTCTATTGCCGCCTGCGTGTCCTTACCCGAAAGAAGCGCGTAGATAAGGCCGCCGCCAAAGCTGTCACCTCCGCCTACGCGGTCAACTATATGCAGGTGATAGGACTTCGAGAAGCAATAGTTCTCGCCGTCAAAAAGCATTCCCGCCCAATCG
>JAZQTY010000160.1:0-5233 GCA_045631025.1 Eubacteriales bacterium | reverse complement strand
AAGATCATAAAGACAATGCTTCGCTCTCACGCAGCAAGAGTTATCCTGCCTATACAGGATATCCTTATCTACGGCGCAGATACGCGAATGAATAAGTCGGAGGCCAAGCGGTCTTAGGAAGACAACACTTAGCTACAACTCCTTGGCTCACAGAACGACATGGCTACGATCCGACTTGATGCGAGAAGATCATAAAGACAATGCTTCGCTCTCACGCAGCAAGAGTTATCCTGCCTATACAGGATATCCTTATCTACGGCGCAGATACGCGAATGAATACCCCCGGAACGGTTACTAATAATTGGCAGTACCGAATAACAGAGGATCAGCTCCGCCGCGTAAGCTGTAATAAATTCAGATATCTTAATACGCTTTACGGAAGAATATAAAGCACAAAAGGACAGAAAGCAACTGCTTTCTGTCCTTTTTATTTTTAATTTAAGCCTCTGTCTTATCAAGATAATCCTGCATAAGCGCGTCCTGAAGCTTGCGCAAAAGCTCGGGGGCGCGACCGCCGACAGGCTCTCCGTCAACGTGGCTTACGGGACGGCAAAGCGTTCCCGACGAGGTAACGATAACCTCTGCGGCAGACTTTAACTCGTCAAGCGTGTACGGCTCCTCGCGGACGGTTATTCCGAACTCGCGGCAGGTCTTTATAAGGTGCGCGCGCGCAACTCCCGCCAAGATAAGATTATCCGCCGGCGCGGTCTTTACGCTTCCGTCGTCAAGTATTATAGAAATGTTTGAGTGCGCGCATTCGGTAACTCTGCCGCTACGGTGGAACACCGCCTCGTCCGCTCCCGCCTTTTCTGCCTTATCGGATGCGAGGACGGTGGGAATAAGATTGAGCGTTTTCATATTGCAGTGATAAAAGCGCGTGTCCTCAAGACTTATGAGAGTCATGGGAGTGTATATATCCTTGATCTTCATCGGACGCAAAGTGATCCAGACGTTTGCCGTCATATCCTTTGAGGGCGCGTGATTTCTAAAGCCCGTACCGCGCGTAACCTGCCAATATACCAGCTGTTCGTGGGAATCAAGCTTTTTCACCAAGCCCCTTATAATATTGGAAAATTCCTCCTTGGTATGAGGAATTACTATTCCCAAAATATCGGCGCTCTCGTACATTCTGTCCATGTGCTCCTCAAGGGAGTATATCTTGTAATTTCGGCAGTACGCCACCTCAAAAATACCGTCTCCGAAGTAGCAAGCACGGTCGTTCATAGGAACCGTCATATTTTCCAGCAGATCATATCTGCCGTTATAATAACCCAAATTTTCCATATAGGATAACGTCCTTTCAAAAACTTATACGTACTTAATTTTATGATATTCGATCTCACTATATTACTCTCAATAATTATATCACAACCACCCGCGCTTGTCAATCAATCAAAGAGAAATCTTTAAAAAGTCAGAGCGCGAAAATAATATTTAATCTTGCCGCTTATTGTTGACAAAGTATTTGAAGTTTGATATAATATTCAATGAATATTATATCAAGTACACATAAAATTTCAGAGGAGGCAAAACGTGAAAATTTTAAAAAACACCATTCTCTGGCCTAAAATATCGGAATCTCTCTCGTCTGTTTTGCCGGTAACGGGAATCGTGCTTTTTCTTTTCTGTACCATCGTTCCGGTTCCCGCGGAAATGTTTTTGACCTTCATCATCGGAGCAGTACTTTTGATTTTCGGAATGGGACTGTTTACGCTCGGCGCGGAAACGGCTATGACTCCCATGGGAGAATACGTCGGCTCTAAAATGACGAAAACCAAAAAGCTTTGGGTTATCATTCCCGTATCTCTTTTCGTCGGTACGATGATAACGGTTTCCGAGCCTGATCTTCAGGTTTTGTCAACGCAGCTCGGAGCAATCCCCCCCGCCGCACTTATATGGTCTGTCGCCTTGGGTGTCGGACTGCTTTTGGTAGTGGCGATGTTGAGAATTCTTTTCAAAATAAAGCTTAAATATCTGCTTTTGGGACTTTACGCTGTGGTCTTTATCGTTGCATTCTTCGTACCAAAGGCATTTATTCCCGTAGCATTCGACTCGGGCGGAGTTACGACGGGCCCCATGACGGTTCCTTTTATCATGGCGCTTGGCGTCGGTGTCGCATCGATTCGTTCGGACGGCGAGGGCTCGGACAGCTTCGGTCTCGTCGCGCTTTGCTCGGTAGGCCCGATAATAGCGGTCATGATACTCGGTATTCTCAATAACGCCAATTCAGTTACGCCTGCCGATAATTCCCTTGAAATAGCAAACGGCTCGCGCGACATAATAATGATGTTCCTCTCCAAAATTCCTCATTACGCATGGGAGGTTGCGATCGCGATAGGTCCTATCGTTATTTTCTTCCTCGTTTTCCGCGCGTTAAGCGGCGGACTTGGAACGAAGGGACTTGGAAAAATACTTATCGGTGTTGCCTATACGTACATAGGACTCGTTGCGTTTCTCGTTGGCGTTAACGTCGGATTTTTGCCCGTCGGAAATCATCTCGGACAAGAGCTTGCAAGCTCCTCCGTCAAATGGGTGATCGTCCCGCTCGGTATGGTAATGGGATATTTCATCGTCGCCGCCGAACCCGCAGTTCACATACTGACGAAGCAGGTGGAGACCGTTACCTCGGGAACGGTTCCCGGCAAGGCGCTTTCACTCTCGCTTTCAGTCGGCGTTGCTGTATCTATAGGAATTGCTATGATTCGCGTGCTTACCGGAATTTCTCTTCTCTGGATAGTCATTCCCGGATACGCGATCGCGCTCGTGCTCACGTTTATAGTTCCCGACATCTTCTCCTCGATCGCCTTTGACTCGGGCGGAGTTGCATCGGGTCCAATGACGGCAACATTCTTACTTCCCTTTGCAATGGGCGCGTGCACTGCCGTCGGCGGAAACGTGATCGAGGACGCCTTCGGTCTCGTTGCGCTGGTAGCAATGACTCCACTTATCGCCATACAAATACTCGGTCTCGTATACAAGCGCAAGTACGACAAGCGTATGGCAGAGGAGGCTGCGACTGCGACAGACGCTCCCGAAATTATTGAAACCACCGTATCGCCCGATGACGATATAATAGATCTTTAAAGGAGGTCGCAAAATGAAAGACCTGTTTTTACTGATGACGATTGTGCGTCGCGACGACGCATCCGAATACGAAGAATTTTACCGTGACGAGGGAGTCGAGGTGGTTTACACCACTCCCTGCAATGGCACGGCACACGTAAAGACGTTAAGCCTTCTCGGTATTGAGCGTACAGAAAAGTCGATGCTGCTGGCAACGGTTACGTCCGACACCCTCGCAACACTCAAAAGACGTCTTACAACGCATATGAAAATCGACCTGCCCGACCGTGGCGTTGCCATGGCAGTTCCGCTCTCCGGTATCGGGGGCAGCCGAACACTCGAATACTTCACCGCAGGGCAAAAGGTAGCTGACAACACACAAACGGAGGATAATAATATGCAATCTTCTCACGAGCTTATAGTTGCTATATACGAAAAAGGATATACCGATCTCGTTATGAATGCTGCGCGCGAGGCGGGCGCAGGCGGCGGCACTACAATAAATGCCAAGGGAACGGGCGCAGGAGCCGAAAAATTCTTCGGACTTACGCTCGCCGTTGAAAAGGAAATAGTTTTCATAGTATCAAGCGTTGAAAAGAAAAAAGATATAATGAAGGCAATTATGCAAAAGGCGGGAGTTGATTCCAAGGCGCACGCTCTCGTATTCTCCCTCCCCGTATCCACGACGGCGGGCTTCCGCTTTGCGGACACCGTTGAAAAGGAATGATCGCATCAAGGTCTCTTCATTAGAGCCGGAAGTCACGATTTTGATTTCTCGACATACGCGTACGGAAGAGTATGCAAAATAGTTCCCTCCCCGCAAAAAGGAAAAATGAAATTTGAGAGAGTTATTTCGAAAATTTCTACACAAAACCGCTTTCACTATCGGTTAGTGAAGGCGGTTTTTTATATGGGTATATGCTCGCGTGTTCTCGTCTTTGCGGGCTTCTCCGGACTTCATCGACATTTTTTAAAAGCTTTTTCTTTTTTTAAAAGCGTGTTGACATATACGGCTTTTTTTGGTACAATTATTATATATCGACGATAGGAATATACAAATTATGTCAAATTTTACAGATATTTCCATTATTGGTGCAGGTCACGCCGGCATTGAGGCGGCACTGGCGGCGGCAAGGACTGGAATTGATACCGTTCTCTTCACCATGTCCCTTGAAAGCATCGCAAATATGCCTTGCAATCCTTCGATTGGCGGCACGGGAAAAGGACATCTCGTGTACGAGATCGACGCGCTTGGTGGAGAAATGGGTAAAGCCGCAGACAAGGTCACTCTCCAATCACGAACACTAAACCTCGGCAAGGGTGCCGCCGTTCACTCAAAGCGCATACAAGCTGACCGCAAAAGGTATCAGGCAATAATGAAGCAAACCCTCGAAAAAACTCCGAATTTGCGCCTCGTTCAAGCTGAAATAGTTTCTATTGAGGTAGAGGACGGACACGTTACCTCCGTAACCACAAAGCTCGGAGAGGTATGGAGATGCAAATGCGCCGTAATATGCTCGGGAACCTATCTTGAAAGCCGCATTTTCGTCGGCGACGTCAATTACGAAAGCGGTCCTGACGGCTTTCTCGCATCAAAAGGGCTTTCAGCGTCACTCGCAGAGCACGGCGTTAAGTTGCTTCGCTTCAAAACCGGTACTCCCGCGCGAGTCAAAAAAAGCACGATAGATGCGTCGGAGCTTGAAATTCAGAACGGAGAGGAAAGAATAGTTCCCTATTCGTATCACACTCCCGACAATTATTTCGACGGGCTTGATCAGCTTCCCTGCCACGTTGTGTATACGAATAGCGAAACTCATCGAATTATTAGAGAAAACATACATCGCTCCGCAATGTATTCAGGACAGATACACGGCACAGGACCTCGCTATTGTCCATCGATCGAGGACAAGCTCACTCGCTTTGCCGACAAGGAGCGACATCAGCTCTTCGTTGAGCCCGTAGGCGCAGAAACGGAGGAAATGTATATTCAAGGCTTTTCCACCTCTCTACCCGTAGACGTACAGCGCAAGATGCTCGCCTCTCTCACAGGCTTTGAAAAAGCGGAGATAATGCGCTACGCATACGCTATCGAATACGACTGTGCAGAACCTACACAGATGCTCCCCACTCTTGAATTCAAGAGCATAAAGGGACTTTACGGTGCAGGACA
>JAZQTY010000159.1:0-2989 GCA_045631025.1 Eubacteriales bacterium | reverse complement strand
CTATTCGTAAGGCCTATCAAAATCTCGTATTCCGTCTCTGCTTCAGAATCCTTCTTTATTTCCAAATTCACACCGTGCTTTTGAGAAATAATGCTTTTAAGAAACGATGCGACCGATTCCAAAGGCTTTGAGGCTTGGCTCGGAAGTATTATGGTATACGACGACAAATTTTCCGCCGTAACAGCAAACGGTCCGTCCGAGGTCGTCTCCTCCGTCTCGGTCGTTCTATCACACGCAGTAAAACAAACTACAAGCTGACATAAAGCCAAAAGCAACAAAACTGTTTTCTTTAATTTTTTCATACTAACTCCTATAATTTAAACGTTTAAATCGTCCAATTCAGTAACGTCCTCGTCACCCTCAAATATCCCCAGCTCAACGTCCGCAGGAGAAATCTGCTTTCCGAGCTCCATACAAAGCGCCGCGACTATGCCGCTTGCCGCCTCGGATTTTTCAACCATGCTTTTCGCAAATCCGTTAGGGAATCTAATATAAATTTTTCCGTTACCGTCAATAAAGGCCTTTCCAAGCTTCAAAAACGGCAAAACCGCAACGTCGCCCGCTGCTGCCTTCTCCGCAATCTCATTCCAAGAGCGCAGTACCTTCAGCTTACTTTCGTTAGGGGTTACCTTCGGTTGGCTTTCTTGGGGCGCTGCCTCTTCGCCTTTCTTTACCGTCTGTACAACGTCGTCACCGGGGATGCTTTGAGCCGTTTCTCCGGCAAATCTCACTCCGGACACCATTGCGTTTTCAAGCTTTGATATACGTGAGAGCACGGAATCCATAGACGTATCAAGCATAGTATCACTCATTTTTATAAGTGACATTTCCGCTACGACTCTCTTTGAGTTTCCCGCCTTCTGCATAGCGACGAGCGTTTCGTCAAGCACTCTGCAATGCCAAAGCAAGGTTTGCTTTGTGAAAAGCTCGCAAGACTTTTTTAACTGCTCCGTCTCGACCTCGGTTAGATCAAGATATTTATCTGCGGAAGCGGTAGTTTTCATAACGAGCATATCTCTGTAATATGAAATAAGCTCCTGCCAGAACACCGTTATATCCTTTGAAGAGCTTACGACTTCGTTAATTGCCGCAAATATTGCATCAAAGTTGCCTTTTGCAATAGCCCTTACGGTATTTTCGATATTCTGCCGTCCGCCAGAACCAAGTGTTTCGTTGGCAGACTCAACCGTAACCTTATTTTGAGTGCCCGCGCACAGCTCAAGCAAGCTGATAGCGTCTCTCATACCGCCCTGTGCCATCTTGGCAATAACGCGCAACGCATCCTTTTCGTACTCTATTCCTTCCCTTTCGGAAATGTAGGAAAGCCTATCCATAAGAACGGGAGTTGATATTCTTCTGAAATCAAAGCGCTGACAACGGGAAATTATGGTTGACGGAAGTTTATTAAGCTCCGTCGTTGCAAGTATAAATACAACGTGAGACGGAGGTTCCTCAAGAGTCTTTAGGAGCGCGTTGAAGGCGCTTCCGCTGAGCATATGTACCTCATCGACAATGTACACCCTATATTTAAGTGACGTCGGCATATACACTACCTCGTCGCGAATATCTCGGATATTATCAACGCCGTTGTTAGATGCGGCGTCCATTTCCAAAACGTCGGTAGTTGCTCCGCTGTCAATAGTTCTGCATGACGCGCACTCGTTGCAAGGTCCTCCGTTTACGGGATTTTCGCAGTTAAGCGCCTTGGCCAATATCTTTGCGCAAGTGGTTTTTCCCGTACCGCGTGAACCGCAAAACAGATATGCGTGAGAAAACTTGTTATTCTCCGTTTCATATTTTAAAATGGAGGTAATATGCTCCTGACCGCATACGTCGTCAAATGTTTGCGGACGCCATTTTCTGTATAATGCTTGATGCATAAGATCTCCTTTCAAAAAACTAAAAAACAAGCTGTAAAATAAGACCATACACCTAAAAATCGAACGTCGCATAGGCGCGAGCTTCGTACCTCCTGCTCAGAGCAGGCGTCCTCGCGGCACATCAAGTAAACCGCTTAATGCTGCTTGGTTCCCCACCTGACATGGTTCACAGCCCTTGATTGCGCAAGACCCGCTCTTCAACGCAGCAGGCACGATTCAGACCGCTTTTGCTAAATCCTCAAGAAAGGAATACACCCCTGCTGTAGCGGATTTCAGGTACAGGGCTCCGCTAATTCCCCGGCTTGTATGGCCTTATTTTACAGCCTGTGTTTTGTGATCACTAAAAAACGACCACCAACATATTATAACAGATATTTTATTTTTTTTCAAGTATATTTGCGAATTTTGTTATTATTTTTTCGTAAGTGGGGCTATTTCATTGAGCTTCATTGCAAAGCCTTAACAAATAGCCCCCTTAACTTTATTTTTTGTCAGTTTATTGCTGTAACGGTATATCCGGCAGCCTCAATCGCCGAGTTAAACGCCGCGTCACTCTGCTCGCCATCAAACATGACCTCTACCTTTTTTGAGTCAAGGTCTATATTGACCTCACTAACCCCCTTAAGTGCCAACAACGCATTCTTCACACGCGCCGCGCAGTGCTGACACATCATTCCCTCAACGAAAATAACTTTTTTCATAATCTTTTCTCCTTTTTTGTTCGTTTTTTTGCCTGGATTAAAAAATCTTAAACGCAGGGCGTTTGAAACTACGAAAACAGAGCTAAAGCTCATCGCGAGCGCCGCAAGCATAGGGCTTAATTTAAGCGATAGCGGAATATACAATACTCCCGCCGCAATCGGAATACCGATAACGTTGTAAAAAAACGCCCAGAACAGATTTTGCTTAATATTACGAACGGTTGCTCTGCCAAGGCGTATTGCGCTCGGTACGTCGCAAAGATCGCTTTTCATCAAAACTATATTTGCAGATTCTATTGCAATATCCGTGCCCGCGCCTATGGCAATACCAACGTCAGCGCGAGCGAGTGCCGGCGCGTCGTTTATTCCGTCGCCTACCATAGCAACGCACTTTCCACTTTCCTTAAG
>JAZQTY010000158.1:0-6062 GCA_045631025.1 Eubacteriales bacterium | reverse complement strand
CCTACGGGTGCGATTCCGAGCTATCAGGTGGAATTTATCCGTCAGATAAGAAACAGCACGAACGCGAAGATAGTGGGAGTGTGCATAGGAAACGGTCTCTCAAATATGTCTTGGGACGTTCTTTGCGACGCGGTGCTCGTTGCGGGAGATCCCGGGCAGGCAGGCGCAAAGGCAATTCTTAAAATACTTAACGGTACGGTAAATCCGTCGGCTAAACTTACTGCCGGAATTTGTGATTCCAAGGTACCTACAAACGTACACGCGGGACTTTACGGCTACCGTATGTGTCAGGCGGCAAATATAAAGGAAAGATATCCATTCGGATATGGAATCAGCTATACCGAATTTGAATACAAGGACCTTAAGGTCACCAAGCGCGGCGTGGGCTTTACGCTTAAGAACGTAGGCGAGGTCGCAGGCGCGGAGATCGCCCAGCTTTACGTTGGAAAGATAGATTCCATGGCAACCAAGGCGAGAAAGCAGCTTCGCGGCTTTAAGAAGGTTTATCTCGAGCCGGGCGAGAGCGTCCACGTTGAAATTCCCTTTGACAGCAGAGCCTTTAGATATTACAATACAGATACTGACTCTTGGGAGATAGAGGGTGGAAAATATCAGGTATACGTAGGCGCATCGGCAAGACACATGAAGCTGTTTAAGGAAATTGAGATTCCTACGAGTGGCGCAAAGGTGCCGCTCGAAAAAACGACGACGCTGAAGACGGAGCCTACTATGGTAACTCGCACGGAAAAGGTATTTTCGGGAAAGGCGCTTGGTAAGGCAGTTGCAGCGACCTGCCTTGTCGGACTTTTCTGGGCGCTGATGCCTCTTTATATATTCTTTACCGGCATGCCTATGCAGGAATTTTTCGAGGACATCGGAATATCCGGAGATTCGGCGGTATTCTGCCATCTTGCTGTGCTTGCTGTTCTGTTTTGCTGCAGCGTAGCGTTCCTTATCTGGGGCATCGTAAATCTTACGAGGATAGTAAAGAAGCATACCTACGAGGTTATCAATCCCGCAGTCGTTAAGGTTAAGAAGCATACTACGTATTTACCCGATGCAGAGTATCCTGCAGACGCTGAAAAATTCCATTTCGACGATTTTGACGAGGCGTCCGTTCTCGACGATGAGACCGACGGAGACGAGCTTGTCGAGATTGAAAGAGAACAGGTAGAAAAGGAGGAAGCGCTTGAGGTCACAGAGGAAACCGACGTGCCCGAGGAGCTTCGCAAGTATGCTACCGTGCTTCATACGCCTATGGAGACCTTGAACGCAGGAGCGAAGAATATTACCGAGGCGCTCTCCAAATACGTGGAGGCTCGCGGTATTATGGTAAGCAACGACGAAATAAGACGTCTGTTCGCTTCCTTATGCGCTTCAAGAGTTATAGTAATCAGAACGTCCGATGCTCTTGGCGCAAGACTTACCTTAAGAGCAATGTCCGAGTGTCTTGGATTTAACTCTACCTTCGTGAACGTCAATCCCGAGGATGAGCGTATAAGCTTCTCCTCGTCCGATAATTCCATGGGAATAGTTAACGCCGTCAACGTTGCCATAGAGCAGCCCGAAAAGCCTGCGTTGGCAATTATTTGCGGTAAAGAATTTGACGACGTATGTGAATTTATGGGCGACGTTATGAGCTATTCCGGACTCGGTACGGCAGAATACCGAATCGCCATGGGGCAGGATAAAGAGAGAAGCTTTAAGCTTCCTGCAAATATGTGGTTTATCGTGCTCGTGTCCGACGAGGTAAACGTAAGGACGGGTAACGCTTGCATGACCGCAATTCACGCTACCTTTAATAAGCTTATCAACGTCAACGCGGTAGCGCTTGGACTTGGCGAGGAGAAAACGACGCTTCATATGTATCCTATGACGCAGAGAATTCTTGCGGATACGGTTGCAAGAGAGAGAGAAGAAAACTATCTTTCCGAAAGCTATTGGCGTAAGATAGACAGGCTTGAGGAATATCTGGCAGGTAAGGTTGGCTTTGCGGTAGGTAATAAGACCGTGAACGCTATGGAGAAATACGTTTCCGTTTGTATTGCTGCGGGTAGTGACCGTGAGGATGCAATGGACGCGCTTATAAGCTCTATGCTGCTTCCCGCGCTTACCTTCGACGATGCAAAGGCGCTTGACGGAGACGAAACGCTTACGGAGTTTATGGACTCCGTGTTTGGAGCGGATAAGGACGACAGATGCCGTGAGATATTGAGACTCAAGGGCATAAAGTGACCCGAAAGAATTTGAGGGAGAATTAACGTAAAAATGGATTTGATAATGTCAAACGTGAGCTATACGGCGGCGGATGCTTCCGCGCGCGGCGTATTTGAAGTTATATGGCAGATATTTACCAATCGCTACGCGCTTGGTATATACGTGATCCTCGTTCTCGGGCTCATGATCGCAGTTATTGCGGTAATGATCTCCGAGGAGGGAAAGCTTGCCGCTCTTATGAATGAGCGTACCAAGCGCAAGACGGAGCTGCTTTCCCAAAAGATAGACGTTCACGTTAAGAACGCTATGGGAAATCAAGGCGGAGGCACGATAGGAAAGCAGAAGCAGCCGCTTGAGGTAAAGCAGGTAGAGAACAAGAAGAAGACTGGGAATCCGCGATTCTATATGCTGGATAAGACGGATAAGGAAATGGCAGGCAGGCCGCCCCAAAGATACGACGAGGACGCAAGCCTTGAGGAGATATGCGTACAGTTTCGTAATTTTTCTGCAAGCCGCCTCGGACTTTATTACAGCATAGACGATATAAGAAGATTTATAGCGGGACTGAGCGTAACGCACATACTCATAATGCAGGGTATGTCGGGAACGGGTAAGACGTCGCTTGCATACGCGTTCGGAGAGTTTTTGAAGAATCCGTCCGTAATCGTGCCGATACAGCCGATGTGGAAGGAGAGAACTGACCTCGTGGGATACTATAACGAGTTTACCAAGAGGTTTAACGAAACCGTGCTTTTGCAGAAAATGTACGAGGCAAATTACAATAAGGAAATGTACGTAACGGTGCTTGACGAGATGAATATAGCAAGAGTAGAGTATTACTTTGCGGAGTTTCTCTCGCTACTTGAGCTGCCAAATCCCGAGAGCAGATATCTCGACGTAGTGTCAGACCAGTGGGCGAACGACCCGAAGCTCTTAAAGAACGGACAGATGAAGCTTCCGGATAATATGTGGTTTATAGGAACGGCAAACAACGACGACTCGACGTTCTCGATATCGGATAAGGTATACGACAGAGCGATGGTAATGAACCTCGATAAGAAGTCGGAGTACTTTGAGGCACCATATACGGAGGGAATGAAGATATCGCACGCGCGTTGGCAGAAGCTGACGGCGGTAGCGCTTACCGAATACGGAATAACGGACAGAAATCTGCGTCGAATAAGAAAGCTTGACGAGTATATGATATCGAAGTTCCATATAACGTTCGGAAACAGAATCATGAAGCAGATAAGGACGTACGTATCGGTATTCGTAGCGTGCGGAGGCGACGAGCTCGTAGCGATAGACGACATACTGTCGAAGAAGGTAATGAGAAAGCTTGAGTCGCAGAACCCGGTATACGTAAGGAAGGCGGCTGACGGACTTTGCGCGTACCTTGACGACCTGTTCGGTCAGGATAAGATGCCTCTTTGCAAGGAGGCCATCCGCCGTATCGAGCGGAATGCTTAATACCGAAATCACCCAATAAATAATAGGGGAAAACTTAAATGAATCAGTTGGATTTGTACTACCGCGCCTTTCTTGATTACCGTAAGCTTACGGCGTCGGACAAGGAGAGCGCAAGACAAAGAGATATAATTTCCCATTCCAATAACGATGCAGACAGACTTGAATCCATACGGTATTTCTGCACCATTAACGAGGACTGGATAAACGAAATAGAGGCGGGGCTCGTTTTCGTCGAAAAGGCGATACGCGAGGAGCGTCAGTTTATCAGAAACGACGGAGAGGTCGTTCCGATAGAAAAGACCAAGCACGTGGATAAGCACTCGGTAGAGCATCTTTCACGCCACAGCGAGCTTATAAGCAGAGTGCCCGCTGACGGAAGCGACGAGATAACTCCCGATAAGCTCTACATGATAGAGCGAGACAGCGACTACGCCGTTTATGAAAACCGCTTTCTTTATATGCTCCTTAAATATTTGGAGTCGTTTATTGATATAAGACTCTCAAGGATACAGGAGCTTGGAAATACTTACCGTGCAAGCATGTCCATGAAAAAGAGCATAAGCATCGGTAAGAGACATATAAACTACGAGCTTTCTCTCGACGAGGAAAGACGAAACGATCCCTACGCCGTTCTCAACGACGAGGCGGAGGAGCTCGTTCACCGTATGGAGGGACTTGAGCATTGGGTGGGCTCACTTTTGTCAACGCCGCTTATGGAGCAGGTTGCAAAGGTAGCGATGATACGTCCGCCTATAACCAAGACCAACGTTCTTCGTATGGACAATAACTTCAAAAAAGCGGTTGCGTTGTACGAGTACGTGTCCTCTTACGAGGGTGACGGCTATACTATTGAGGAAGTAAAGAAGATATGGAGCCCCTTTGCCGATATAATGGGCGACGAGCTTTCCGAGATAGTAATGCTTTCCTCGTTCCTTACCTACGAGTACGGAAACGACATAAAGGAAAAGCTTGCGGAGTCGTATGCCGAGGAGGAAGAGAGACGGCGTAAGCTCGAGGAAGAAAAGCTCGTATCTCAAATTGCCGCTCTTAAAAAGCGTATAGCGGAGGCGGGCGAATCCCCCGAAACGTATATGCTCCTGCTTGAGCGTCGCAACAGAATGCTTGAAAACGACAGCGTTATGCTCGGCAAGGTTACCGAGGAGAAACGACTGCTTACCGAGCAGGTAAGGACGCTTGAAAAGCAAAACGAGATTGCAGAAAAGCGAATTTCAGCACTTGAAGAAAACGTAACCGAGAAGAACAGAGAGATCGATGCTCTTAACGTAAGATATGAAACCGACATGGCAGCGCTTCGCAAGGAGCATGCGGATGCTATCGACGCGCTTTGCCGCGAGCACGAGCAAAAGATAGAGGCATTGCTTGGCGAGCACGAGGCTTTGATAAAGACTCTCAAGGAGGAGCACTCCGCGCAGATGCACAGTATCCGTGAATATTGCGACAAGACGGTTGCCGACGCGCGCCGAGAGGCAGAGGAGAAGGTCAGAACGAACGTGGAGGTTACCCGCACCGAGATACAGAGCGTACGCGACGAATGCGAGCGCAAGACCGCAGAGATTCGGGCGAATGCCGATTCAGAGGTGGAAAAGTATTCAAAGGAAACGGAGCGCGTAACCAAGGCGAACTATCTTATGCGCGGTCAGCTTAACGGCTTGCGTCATAAGTACGGTCTGCTCCCCAAGGAGGAGGATTTTTCCTCCAAGGAAAGATTTGAGGAGCTTGAAAAGGAATTTGCCGCCTTCTACGAGCTGTTTGAGGGTGAGTGGAAAAAGGCGAGAAAGCGCATACGTAAGGATATTTTGTGGACGTTTACAAAGGAAAATAAAGACGCATCAACAAAATCCAAGTAACCCTTACGCCGCGTAAGGCGCGTTGAGCGCCGCGCGGAAAACAATTTTCGGAAAGGATCTATACAAAACAATGAAGCGAAAAAGATCGCTGCTGATACTACTGCTCGTATTGACCGTCATAGTTGGCTTTTTACTCGTTGCGTCGCTCGTCAGAATGTTTATGGATCAGCCCGCAGCCGAGAAAACGCCGATAATGTTCTCGGAAAACTTATACGTGCTATTGGTTTTTGCGTTGCTTTTACCCGTACTGCTCATAGCGATGATACGGCATATAATCAAAACGCATAATAAATATTTTGACAGAATGCGCGAGCAGGACGTTAAGCTTCCCAAGGAGAAGAATCTTCCCGACGTAAGCATAATAAAGGAAAAATCCGACGCCGCGCCGCAAGGCGGAGGCACGATAGGAAAGCAGAAGCAGCCGCTTGAGGTAAAGCAGGTAGAGAACAAGAAGAAGACTGGGAATCCGCGATTCTATATGCTGGATAAGACGGATAAGGAAATGGC
>JAZQTY010000157.1:0-6685 GCA_045631025.1 Eubacteriales bacterium | reverse complement strand
AAAGGTTATTTGTTATAACTTTATGCCCATTTTCGACTGGACAAGAAGCAATCTTTTCCACGAGGTTGGCGATGGTTCTACCGCGCTTTTCTATGAAAAAAATATGATTCAAGACGATTACAACGCTATGGCGAAGTATATCTTGGATTTCACGGAAAAGTATAATATGTCTTTCCCCGGTTGGGAGCCCGAGCGTATGGCAAAGTTGGACGAATTGTTCAAGGCATACGAAGGTGTTGACCACGAAAAACTTTGGGCAAACTTGAAGTATTTCCTTGAGGCTATTATGCCTACCTGTCGCGAGTGCGATATAAAAATGGCAATTCATATGGACGATCCGCCTTGGGATATTTTCGGTCTTCCCAGACTGCTCGTAAACGAGGAGAATATCGACCGCTTCCTTAAGATGGTAGACGATCCCTATAACTGCCTCACGCTTTGCTCGGGAAGCCTTAACGCAGATCCCAATAATAACGTAGCGGATATCGTACGTAAGCACTGCGACAGAATTGCTTTTGCGCATATAAGAAACGTAAAGCACTTCCCGAACGGTGACTTCTCCGAAGCAAGCCATAGAGACTGTGACGGAGACACGGGTATTCTTGAAATTCTTAAAGCGTATCACGACGGTGGCTTTGAGGGATATATACGTCCCGACCACGGCAGACACCTTTGGAACGAGGGACCCGGAAACGTGCGTCCCGGCTACGGTCTATACGACCGTGCGCTTGGAATAATGTATATGCTCGGCGTATGGGATTACCTTGAAAAGTTTGATAAAAAATAAGGAGAATTTAAAATGATACAGCTTCCTATAAATATTGATTACAGCGGTAAGGTCGTTGTAGTAACCGGCGCGGGCGGACTTATCTGCGGCGCTATGGCAAGAGCATTTGCGCAGTCCGGTGCAAAGGTTGCGGCGCTTGACCTTAATGAGGATGCGGTCAAGAAGCTTGCTGATGAGCTTAAGGCTGAAGGATTTATTTGCGAGGGCTATAAGGCTAACGTGCTTGATCCCGAAGCGCTTGAAGAGGTACATAAGGCAGTTCTTGCTGATCTCGGTGAGTGCGATATTCTCGTAAACGGCGCGGGAGGAAATAATCCTAGAGCGACTACCGACAACGAGTATCAGCACGAAGCAAAGGAAGGCGGAAAATCCTTCTTTGATCTTCAGGCAGATGGCGTTGATTTCGTTTTCAAGCTTAATTTCCAAGGAACACTGCTTCCCACGCAGACTTTTGCAAAGGATATGGTTGGAAAGAAAGCAGGATGTATTCTCAACATATCTTCTATGAATGCATACACGCCTCTTACCAAGATCCCCGCATATTCTGCGGCAAAGGCAGGAATATCTAACTTCACGCAGTGGCTTGCAACACACTTCGCAGGCACGGGAATACGTTGTAACGCAATCGCTCCAGGCTTCCTCGTTTCTGCGCAGAATTATAGACTTCTCTTTAACGAGGACGGAACGCCTACTGCAAGAAGCGCGAAGATACTCAACGGAACACCTATGGGCAGATACGTTGATGCGTCAGAGCTTCTTGGCGGAACTCTTTTCCTCTGCGACGACAAGTCGGCGTCTGCAATCACCGGAGTAGTTCTTCCTATTGACTGCGGATTTGCGGCATATTCAGGCGTTTGATCTTTAACTGAATTAAAAAGCTCGCGATATAAAGGCTGATTTTTGCCTCTGTATCGCGAGCTTTTGATTTAAATATTATTTTTAATTTCGGATAGCTCGCTTACGGGAGAGCCGTCCATTTTTAGTATTACGTCGCAAAATTCAAGCTCGTTCTTATCATGAGAAATCATAATAGCAGTTCGGTTCTTTAGAAAATCCAGAACGGTTTGAATTGTGTGCTTTTTGTTTTCATCATCAAGTCCCTTAAAGGGCTCGTCAAGCAAGAGTAAATCAGGCTCGTATGCCAATGCTCTGGCAATGGATACGCGTTGCTTCATACCGCCTGAAAGCTCGTTTGGATATTTATCTTCGCTTTCGGTAAGAAACAAGTTGAGATAATATAGGGCTTTGCGTTTGTCGTTGCAAGTACACGTTACGTTCTCGAGTGCATTCAGCCACGGAAAAAGTCGAGGCTCTTGAAAAATATAGCCCGTCTTTTTAGCATCGGATATAATATTGCCTTCTTTTAATTTAACCGTTCCTGCAATCGCGTTTATAAGAGTCGTTTTACCAATTCCGGATGTACCGGTAATACCGTAAATCTTTCCTTTTTCGAATTCAAATGAAAGGTTTTTTATAACCGTTTGCTTATCAAATGCAACCGTAACATTTTCAAGCTTTATCATTGCTACCACCTTTCGGAAGTATTCTTAACTTACCTCCAATTTTTTCAATGCACGTAATAAACAGCTTTTCAAATATCATGCTCAAAACAATGACGACTAACGTCCACGCAAAGAGCGTTGGAAGCTCTAAATAGGTTTTTGACAAATACAACTCGGTACCTATGGCGCGTTGAGGCGTTGTAAGAACCTCAGCAGAGATTCCCGCCTTCCACGCGAGACCGAAAGCGGATTTACAGGCTGCCATAAAAAAGGGAGCAACAGACGGTAAATAAAGTCTGTAAAGCTTTTGAGTGGTGCTGAATTTGTAGACCTTTGTTACCTCAATAAGAGATTTATCAACAGAACGTATACCTTCACAAACGTTTGACCAAACGATTGGAATAACGATAAGCGAGGTTATGAATACGGGCAAAGTGCCACTATTTATCCATAACCAAGCAAGTATAATAAACGATGCGACTGGAGTTGCTTTTATAACGCTGATCAAAGGGGATAACAGAGTGTCAAGTATACGTACGTTCACAGTCAGCACCGCTAATATGATACCAACAATAACGGAAAGGAGTATTCCTAAAAACACTCTCAAAAGGGACAGACACGTTGATAACCAAAACTCACCGGTCGTAACGAGGGAAGCGAGCGCTTTTACAACGGATATAGGTGATGGAAAGAGAATTTCACTATTAACAGCCAAGGAGATCAACGCCCATACGGCAACCCAAAAAACGGATACGCCAATAATTTTTAGAAGCTTAAAAATTATCTTTTTCACGGTTACTGATCTCCTTGTATAGTTATTTTAGTTATTTAGCAACGTAATAGAAGCTGTCCGTCGGCATAACACCGCCGATAGACGTTTTGTCATAAGCAAAGATCTTCTCACAAAAGGTGTTCATAACGGGCTTCATGTCCTCGCCCGCAATATAGCATATGTTACAGCCGGGAAGCGCCTTCTTTGCAATGGCAGCCTTGGGAAGAATATTGGCGTTTACTATCATTTCGATTGCCTCGTCAGAACCGCCACTGATAAATTCAACGGAAGCTTTGTAATCCTCTAAAAACTTTTTGATTTCTGCGGGATGCGCTTCTGCAAAAGCTGTGTTAACAACGAGACAACCCTGTACGAGAGTATTTTCTCCATTTATATTTTCCCACTCGTCGGTAAGATTCAAAGCAACCTTTACGTCGGAATTGCTGCTTGTGGTTACGCTTACTTTAGGCTCGGGAAGAACTGCAAGTGATGCTTTTCCTGCGACTACTGCGGTCTGGAGTGCGTCGGGACTGTTGTAGGTAGTCGTGTCAATAGTTACGTTTTTAACACCTGCGGAATTCAGAAGAGCCGCAGTAATATATTCGGGATTGGAGCCTGCTCCGGGAACGTAAATGGTCTTGCCCTCGAGATCGGAGAGCGAGGTTACATTTTCGCCGTTCTGCAAGAGATAAAGAACGCCGAGCGTGTTTAACGCGAGAAGCTGGAGCTTGCCCTCTGATTTATTGAAGAGCTTAACGGCAACGTTTGTGGGAAGCGCAGCAATCGCGCACTCGCCTTTAATAATAGCTCCTGTAATAGCGTCTGCAGACGTATAAAGAGAAATGTTATAATTCATCTCATCAGTACCATTGTTGGCGGAATCGATCATTTGAGCCATACCAAGCGCGGTAGTGCCGTTGAGTGCGTAAACCTTAATTTCAAGTTCTTTATCCGCCTTTGCGCAAGATGCAAAGGGAAGAAGGAGAGCGAGTGTAAGTGTGAGTACGATAATACGAATAAGATTTTTTTTCATGTTTTTTATCCTTTCATGAGTAATTTAATTTTTATAAAAATCTCATTTGCAATATTGCAAAAGAGCATATTTATCGGGGATTATTATTTTCTTGCCGTCTCTTATAATCAAGCCATGCTCCGAAAGAGTATCAAGGGCTCTGTAAAGAGAGGCTCTTCCGATATTAAGCATTTCAGAAAGTGAGGACATTGAGACGGTTGAATCAAAAATTCCGTCGCGCTCATTTTCGGCGAGAAAAATGCATAATTTTTTCTCCGTGCTGCCTGCTGTGAGCGTTGATATTTTTTTGTTGAGATATACTATCTTGTTACTTAAAAGAGAAAGGTACGCAGAGAGTAGGCGTTTGTCATTTTCAAGAAGCTGTTTAAAAGCGTTTTCTTGAATTAAAATAACGGTGGCGTCTCCCTTTGCCGATATAACGCTTGGGAAATTTTCATTGTCGGAATATAGATTGGAAATACCGAACATGTCGTTTTCATTTATTACCTTGAGAAGCGTATTTTCGGGAGAAGAGGAAGCTGCAACAACAGCGCTTCCCGAATATATTATTCCTACGTACTTTTCCTTGCACTCGGGAGAAAAAATTATTTCTCCGGATCGAAAATTCCTTACAAGGACGGTGTCATCGTTTATAAAGCGTTCTATATTTTCAGAATCGGCATGCTTAAAAATAGAATTGTTTGCAAGACGTTCTCTTATTACATTGAGCATAACACACCTCTTACTGAAACATTGTCTCAAATGAGACAATATAATTATACAATAAATTTATTTAGTTGTCAATAGGATAGCGTTGGTCATATGTAAATAAAATGTTAATTATACTGCAAATATGTTCTATTATGTTCGAAAAAGTAGTATAATAATTTGATGAATATGTAGCGAAAAGAGGAGGACGAAATGACTCTTTTAATACTTGCGGCAGGAATGGGCTCTCGATACGGAGGCTTGAAGCAGCTTGATCCAATAACGGATAACGGAGAATTTATAATAGATTTTTCCGTATATGATGCTATGGTTAGCGGTTTCGATAAAATAGTGTTCGTTATCAAAGAAGAAAACCTTGAGCTGTTCAGAGAAACTATCGGAAAAAGATTTGAGGATAAGATAAAGGTCGAATACGTTTTTCAAAGACTTGACGACCTACCTTGTGGTTATAGTGTACCGGAGGGAAGAGTTAAGCCATGGGGAACTGCGCAGGCAATGCTTTCTGCGCGACATATAGTTAATGAACCGTTTGCGGTTATTAACGCGGACGATTTTTATGGAAGAAGCGCTTACATATCCTTGGCAACGCATTTGAAGAAGGCCGGCGAAACTCAATACTGTATGGTCGGATATATACTTGAAAACACGCTTACGGAAAACGGAACGGTATCAAGAGGTATATGCGAGGTTAATGACGGATATCTCGTAGACGTCGTTGAAAGAACTAAAATTTCCCGTGGCGGAGACGGCGCTGTCTTTACGGAGGGCGACGAGACGTTTGACGTTCCGCTTAACGCCGTCGTTTCTATGAACTGTTGGGGCTTTACCCCCGATGTCTTTGACAAGGTGAACCTTGGATTTGAAAAATTCTTGGCTGAAAACAACGGAGATATAAAACGCGAATATTATCTTCCTTTTGCAGTGAAGGAAATAATGGAAAGAAACGAATGCTCCGTAAACGTGTATTCTTCTAAAGACTCTTGGTACGGAGTTACATATAAAGAGGATAAAGAACGCGTCTACAACAGCCTTGCCGCGCTTAAGGCTGACGGAACATATCCTAAAAAGTTAAATGAAAAAAAGGAGAAATAAAAAATGGCAATACTTATTACTGGTGGTGCGGGATATATCGGCTCGCATACGATGGTTGAACTGCTTGAGGCAGGCAGAGAGCTTGTAGTCGTAGATAATTTTTATAACAGCAAGCCCGAGGCTCTTGAAAGAGTAAAAAAAATAACGGGAAAGGATTTTAAATTCTATAAAGTAGATTTGCTCGATTACGACGCGCTTGATAAGGTTTTCTGCGAAAACGATATAGATAGCTGTATTCATTTTGCAGGACTTAAGGCGGTCGGAGAATCCTGCGCAAAGCCCTTGTTCTATTATCATAACAACATAACGGGTACGCTTAACCTTTGTAGCATTATGCAGAAGCATGGAGCAAAGCGAATAGTATTCAGCTCCTCCGCAACCGTTTACGGAAAGCCTGCATACGTTCCGATAACGGAGGATTTCCCGTTGTCTACTACCAATCCTTACGGTGAGACAAAGCTTATGATTGAGAGAATTCTCAAGGATCTTCATGCGGCTGACAACGAGTGGAGCGTTTCCGTTCTTCGTTATTTTAACCCCATAGGAGCGCATAAGAGCGGACTTATCGGTGAGGACCCGCAGGGAATACCGAATAACCTTTTGCCTTATATTACGCAGGTTGCTTCAGGAAAGCGCGAGTGTCTTTCTGTTTTTGGAAATGACTATAATACTCCCGACGGCACGGGCGTTCGTGATTATATTCACGTCGTTGACTTGGCAAAGGCGCATCTTAAAGCAATAGAACGAGCAGAAACTGTTACGGGTATAGAATACTTTAACGTAGGTACTGG
>JAZQTY010000156.1:0-3683 GCA_045631025.1 Eubacteriales bacterium | reverse complement strand
TAAGAACCGCTTGGCCTCCGACTTCAGACGCGACGCTCATGCTCTACGACCGTCTTTTCACCATCGAGAACGTGAACGCGATCCCCGAGGACAAGACCTATAACGATTACCTCAATCCGAATTCTCTTACAGTGGTAAAGGGCGCAAAGATAGAGCCCGCTCTCACCGAGGCAAAGGCGGGGGATAAGTTCCAGTTCGTAAGAAACGGATACTTCTGCTGCGACTCCAAAAACGCAGGAACGTTTAACCGCATAGTCGGTCTTAAGGACAGCTTCCCTGCAAAGAAAAACTGATTTTTAAAGGTAAAGATTATGTTTTTAAAGATATTTATTGCTTACCTTTGCGCAATATCCGTCGTGTCGATTGCGGTCTGCATCTACGATAAGTTCGCCGCAAAGCATATAACCAAGCATCGCACCCCCGAGGCAGTATTGCTTTTACTCTCGGCTCTCGGCGGCTCGGTAGCAATGCTCGTTACCATGCTCCTCATAAGACACAAAACCAAGCACGCAAAATTTATGATAGGTATACCCGTCATAATTTTAGCGCAGGCTGCAATAGCCGCGGCAGTAATACTGCTTATATAATCAACTGAAAGGACGATAAAAAATGTCCCAAGAATACACAAACGAGCTCGCTCGCTTTAGCCTCATATATCCAGACGAGCAAACTCAAGCCGAGCACTATTCGGGTGCGGCGCGTCCGAATATTGATATGTTCGTGCTTGACGAGCTGGGGCTTCTGGAGGTACTCAATCTCAAAAACAGCGATCTTGACGAATATTTCACGACCGACGAGCGCGTAATAAGACACAGAATGGACGTGTTCGGCGATATGCTTGCGCATCCCGAAATTTCCGTAACTCTTAATAAGCTCATTCCGATACTCACGGATATAATGGAAATAAGACGCCTTGAGGCTGATACGGGCAACACCGAGTCGTATCTCGAAAGCATCACCGAGATCGAGCTTTACATTTCAAGCATTGCAACACTCAACGCAGGTCTCTCCCCCATAAAGAACGATCTCAAGAGCGAGGCGTTCCGCACTCTTGCCTTTCGCATAGCGGAGCTTGCAGAAAGTGACTACTACAAGGACCTCAACAAAAAGCTCTCCGAGCTTACTAATCGCGTGCGCGACATAAGAAGCGTTACTATCGGCGTAAACCTTGACGCCCAGCTTCGTCCGTCAAGTGCGGGTGTTCTCTCCATAAACGCAGAGCCCTTCCGCTCGGGTGACGTACTTGAGAAAATTTTAAGGCTTAATTTCAAGGACGATGAGTATACCTGTATCGCAAATCTCGTACCCTTTAATAAAAAACAATCAGAAAATCAAAAGACCGCGCTCGCGCTCGCCTTTAATTCCGCGATAAACGACGTCTATAAGCAGTCGCTTCGCTCGTGGAAAAAGATAGTGCAGAGCTACGTGCTTGAGAATACCGACTTTCTTCTCAACCTTATGCCCGAAATAGAATTCCTCGTAAGAGGAACGAATCTGTTGCGCGCTCTGTCAGAAAAGGGTATGTCGCTTTGCAAGCCCGAAATTCCCACGGACGGCACTCGCGTATTCAACGCGAAGGAGCTTTACAACCCTTGCGTTGCGCTTAAGGTTGATTACGATATCGTAACTAACGACGTAGAGATGGATAAGGACAATGCTATGATCTACGTGCTGACAGGTCCCAACCGCGGTGGTAAATCGGTCATCACCTGCGCTATCGGACTCTCCGTAGCACTCATGCAGCTCGGTATGTTCGTACCTGCAAAAAGCGCAACGATAAGCATATCGGACGGTATATTTACCCACTTCCCCACGGGCGCTGACGACACCATAGATAAAGGACGACTTGGCGAGGAGTGCGCGCGACTTCGCGACGTTTTCGACGCGGTGACCCCCGACAGCCTCGTGCTTCTTGACGAATCCCTTTCGTCAACGGGCTCGTTTGAGGCGTCCTACATCGCGGCAGAGGTTTTGGCGGGACTCTCACGTGTCGGCTGCCGTTGTCTCTTTGCAACTCACCTTCACGAGCTTGCGGCGGAAATCGACAACATCAACGCCCGCACGGCAACCGAGGGCGGAGTTAAAATTGATACTCTCGTCGCGGGAATCGAGGAGGGCAAGCGCTCCTTTAAGATATTCCGTCAAAAGCCCGACGGTAAGAGCTACGCCCGCGATATAGCAGACAAATACGGACTTTCTTACGAAAATATCGTAAGTAAATTAAACAAATGAGGACAAGGCTATGAAATCACAAATACTGAAATTACTTGAAAACGACGCAAAGCTCACTCCCGAGCAGATAAGCGTTATGCTCGATATATCACTTGAGGATGTTAAGGCTCATATCACCGAGCTTGAGTGCAACGGCACGATACTCGGCTACAAGACAGTCGTCGACTGGGAAAAGACCGATCGCGAATCCGTCACGGCAATGATAGACGTAAAGCTCACACCTCAAAGAGGCAAGGGTTACGACCGCGTTGCCGAAAAGATTTATAACTACCCCGAGGTAAAATCCGTATATCTTATGTCGGGAGCTTACGACCTTTCCGTACTTATTGAGGGAAAGACCATGAAGGAGGTTGCTTTCTTCGTATCTCAAAAGCTCGCGCCTATCGACGAGGTTATCTCGACGGCAACCCATTTCGTGCTTCATAAGTACAAGGACACGGGCGTGCTCTACGACGCAACGCTTGATATTGACGAGAGAGGAAACTGCAACTGATGGATTACTCAAAGCTTTTATCTAAAACCGTTGTAAATACAGAAAAATCCGGTATCAGAAAATTCTTTGATATCATGGAGACCATGGACGACGTCGTAGGTCTTACCGTAGGTCAGCCCGACTTCGTAACTCCTTGGCACATTCGCGAGGCAGGTATCGAAAGCCTTGAAAAAGGCAAGACCTACTACACCTCGAACGCAGGTACCTTTGACCTGCGCGTTGAAATAAACAACTATCTCACACGCCGCTTCGGAACGCCATACGACCCCGAAAAGGAAATCATCGTGACCGTCGGCGGAAGCGAGGCTATCGACATAGCTATCAGAGCCGTTATTGAAACCGGCGACGAGGTTATCATTCCGACTCCCTCGTTCGTATGCTACTCTCCCATTACACGCATGGCGGGAGGTACTCCCGTAATCGTCGAAACGCAGTATAAGGATAAGTTTAAGCTTACTCCGGAGGCGCTTAAGGCTGCTATAACCCCACGCACGAAGATGCTCGTGCTTCCCTACCCCAACAACCCCACCGGCGCTATCATGACTCGCGAGGAGCTTGAGGAAATAGCAGAGGTTTTGCGCGACACCAACATTCTCGTGCTTTCCGATGAGATATACGCGGAAATGACCTACGGTCGCGAGCACTGCTCCATAGCGTCTATCGAGGGCATGAAGGAGCGCACCATTATCGTAAGCGGATTTTCAAAGGCTTACGCTATGACCGGCTGGCGTCTCGGATATCTTTGCGCACCCGCTCCCCTTACCGAGCAGATGCTCAAGATACATCAGTACTGCATTATGAGCTCTCCCACCACCTCGCAGTTTGCCGCAATTGAGGCGCTTCGTAACGGTGACGACGACGTCCGCATGATGGTTGACGAGTACAACCGTCGCCGCAGATATATCTACAACGGACTCAAGGGCTTGGGAATCGAGTCGTTTGAGAAGTCGGGGGCCAA
>JAZQTY010000155.1:0-2290 GCA_045631025.1 Eubacteriales bacterium | reverse complement strand
TTCCTAAGACCGCTTGGCCTCCGACTTCCCCGACTGCGGCAGAGCGGTTGAGCAGGCTCAGGAGGAAGCGTACTTCTTTAAGATGAGCAAGTATGCCGACAGGCTTATGAAGCATATCGAGGACAACCCCGAGTTTATTCAGCCCGAGTCCAGAAAAAAGGAAATGGTAAATAACTTCCTTAAGGCAGGCTTGCAGGATCTTTGCGTATCGCGCAGTTCCTTCAAATGGGGAATCCCCGTTGACTTTGACGACAGACACGTCGTTTACGTTTGGCTTGATGCGCTTACGAACTATATCACGGCTCTCGGATACGATCCCGATAAGACGTACGAGGAGCAGTCAGAGCATTTCAAGAAATATTGGCCCTGTGACGTACACATGATCGGTAAGGATATTTTGCGTTTCCACACCATCTATTGGCCTATATTCCTCATGGCGCTCGACTTGCCGCTTCCCAAAAAGGTATTCGGACATCCTTGGTTTAACTTTGGTATTGATAAGATGTCAAAATCCCGCGGAAACGTTATTTACGCAGATATGCTTGCAGAGCATTTCGGCGTAGACGGCGTTCGTTACTACGCGCTTGCTGAAATGCCGTATAACTCTGACGGATCTATAACCTATGAGTCGGTTATAGCTCGCTTTAATAACGACCTTGTAAACAATCTCGGTAACCTCGTTAAGCGTACGCTTGACATGGATAAGAAGTACTTTGATAAGAAGGTTCCTGTGCCTCACGCCGAAACCGAGGGAGAGCCCGACAGAGAGCTTAAGGCTATTTGCGCGTCTACTTGCCGCGAGGTCGTTGAGTGCATGGACGGATATCGTATTTCCGATGCGCTTGAGAGCATTTTCAATATGCTTCGCCGCGCAAATAAGTATATAGACGAGACCACTCCTTGGACGCTTGCAAAGGATGAAGCGAACAAGGAAAGACTTGAGACGGTTATTTATAATCTTCTTGAAGCGATCCGCTTCGGCGCAGTTCTTCTCACTCCTTTTATTCCCGCTACCTCCGAGGAAATTCTCAATATGCTCGGAACGGATAAGAGAGATTACGATTCCGTTTGCTCCGCTGATTCCTTTGGCGGAATGGTCGCAGGTACGTTTGTTGCTGACTCCAAGGTGCTCTTCGCAAGAGTTGACGAAGCAAAGAAGCTTGCAGAGTTCGATGAGATAAGACAAAAGCAGATCGCAGAGGCAGAGGCTGCGAAGAAGGCAGAAGAAGCGCCCGAGAAGCCCGAGGGCTGTGCGCTTATCGGCATTGAGGACTTTATGAACGTTGAACTCCGCAGTGCGAAGGTAACGTTCGCAGAGAGAGTTCCCAAGGCTAAAAAGCTTCTCAAGCTCGAGGTTGATCTCGGATACGAGAAGCGCCAGGTCGTTTCGGGAATTGCAAAATTCTATGCTCCGGAGGATATTATCGGTAAGAAGATAATTCTCGTTACCAATCTCAAGCCCGCAACGCTTTGCGGAATAGAGTCGCAGGGCATGATACTTGCAAGCGGCGAGGAGCAGGTAAGAGTAGTATTCCTCTCTGACGATACACCTCTTGGCGAGAGAATAAGATAACTGAAAAATAGGGGGACTGTCTGCATTTGACAGTCCCCGTTCTTGGAGGAAAAATGAAAATTTCAGTAGTAGGTTGTGGACGTTGGGAGTCGCTTATTGCGTGGTATCTAGACCGTAAGGGGCATGAAGTGACTCTTTATGGTCGTAGTGGCTCCGAGCACATGAAAAGATTTATCAAGGAGCGAAAAAACGACCTTCTTGAATTACCGCAAAGTATAAATCTGTCAACGGATATAAACTGCCTGAAGGATGCAGAAGTCATAATTATTTCTATTGCATCTCAAGGTCTTCGCTCATTTATGAAAGAAATATTGCCGCTCGGACTCAAGAACAAGGTGTTCGTGCTTTGTATGAAGGGAATTGAAACGGGAACAGGCAAAAGACTCTCTGAGATAGCTAAGGAAAGTCTTGACGAGTCGTGCGGAATTGCCGTGTGGTTAGGTCCCGGTCACGTTCAGGAGTTTTTTGCCGGAATACCGAACTGTATGGTTATTGACAGTGAACGAGAGGATGTTAAAAAGCTACTCGTTGATAACTTCTCGGGAGAGCTTATTCGCTTTTACTACGGAACGGATATTATAGGAAATGAGATAGGCGCGGCGGCAAAGAACGTAATAGGAATTGCGGCGGGTATACTTGACGGTCTTAAGCTTTCAACCTTGAAGGGCGCACTTATGTCACGAGGTACCAGAGAGATTGCTCGGCTGATTGAAGCAA
>JAZQTY010000154.1:0-11287 GCA_045631025.1 Eubacteriales bacterium | reverse complement strand
CATGGCTACGATCCGACTTACCTTGATTGGCATTGCCAAGGCCATTGTCGATCATCCCGATGACGTCAACGTCCTCGAAACCGAGGAAGACAACAAGATAACACTTGTTCTCAACGTTGCTGAATGCGACATGGGAATGGTAATCGGAAAGGGCGGCAAAATTGCCAAGGCAATACGCACTGTTATGAGAGCAGCTGCAACTGCAGACGGCAAGGAAGACAGCGTTGTTATCAGATAAAATCAGAAAAATTCAGAAAAAAGTTCTGTAATTATTTCGTAAAGCAGAGTGCGTTCGGATATATCCCGTGCGCCTCTGTTTTATTTTCGGGAGTAATCTATGAAAAAAGGCATCTGTATTCCCACAGAATACAAAAGAGATTTGTTACGCACCTTTGAGCTAACGGTCGAAATCACGGATAAATACCAAAAATCTCTTGACTCAAAAAAAGACAGAAGCACCTCGGTCAGCGAGTACTATGAGTTTTCCGTGAAGCTCTCGGAATGCGTGCTTCTTGCAAACAGTACGGCAAAAAGCATATCGGAGCAAATCGAGAAAGCCGACGCCGTCGATGATTTCACTGCCATGGAGCATTTGAATGCTTTGCTTGAAAAATATATTCAATACAGAGCAAACGTTGAGTCTTTTCTTGCGGCAACCGAAGCTGCAAAGAGCACAGACGATTTCCTTCGCGTGCTAAATCACGAGACCGATGTTTTAGCCAGAAAAACAATAGTTATTAAAAGTCAAATTTGAATAAATATCAAGATGGCTTTGCGGGCAAAAATATGTTGACAATCTCTTTTTCGAGGTGTATAATTATTTTGAATAAAGTAAAGGAGGTGGCAATATGAACTATACCGAGCTTAACGAGCTGCTTGATGAGAAAAAATACAACCAATTCATCAGCGAAGTAAACGAAATGAACGCAGTTGACATTGCGGATTTTCTGCAAACGCTTGACGACCAACAGCTTTCAAAGGTTTTCCGAATGTTGAAAAAGGATATTGCGGCTGATGCCTTTGCCGAGCTTGACGCATCTCTTCAGCAAAAAATCATAGACTCTATGAAGGACTCCGAAATCTCCTCTTTTATTGACACGCTTGCTATGGACGATACGGTGGATATGCTCGAGGAGCTTCCCGCAAACGTCGTAGCCCGAATTCTCAAAAGCTCGTCCGCAGAGCAACGCCGACAAATCAATAAGTTTTTAAAATATTCCGACCAAAGCGCGGGAAGCGTTATGACCTCGGAGTTTGTAAGAATAAAGAGCAATCTTACGGTAGAAGACGCCGTTGAATATATAAGAAAAACCGGTGTTGACAAGGAAACGGTCTACGTTATATACGTAACGGACGCATCAAGGCGACTTCTCGGCTGGGTAGAGCTACGCGACCTGCTTTTTGCCGACAAAGCAGCTCTTATTGAGGATATTATGTACACTGCCGTAATCAGCGCGACCACTGCTGACGATAAGGAGACCGTCGCAAATCTCATTTCAAAATACGACTTGATTGCCCTACCCGTCGTCGACAGTGAAAACAGACTCGTGGGCATCGTAACGGTTGACGACGCTCTTGACGTCATAAACCAAGAGGCAACCGAGGATATTGAAAAAATGGTGGCAATCGTGCCGTCTGATAAACCGTATCTTAAAATAGGCGTTTTTGAAACCTTTTTAAAGAGAATTCCTTGGCTTTTGATACTCATGATCTCCGCCGCGTTCACAGGCTCAATAATCACTCACTACGAGGAGGCGCTCGGAAAGGTGGTTATTCTCACGGCGTTTATCCCCATGCTGATGGGCTCGGGAGGTAATGCTGGCGGGCAGGCATCGGTAACCATAATCCGAAGTCTCTCTCTCGGTGAGATTCGTATGAGTAATATTTTCAGAATACTTTGGAAGGAGCTGCGCGTATCTCTCCTTTGCGGCGCGGCGCTTGCAATAGCGGCGTTTGCCAAGGTAATGATTTTTGACAGAGTATCGGCAGAGATAGCCATTACGGTTTCCCTCTCTCTTCTTGCTACCATAGTTCTTGCAAAGCTCGTTGGAGCCTCCCTGCCAATTCTCGCCAAACGAATAGGGCTCGATCCCGCCGTAATGGCAAGTCCGTTTATAACGACGATAGTCGATGCGGTATCGCTTATCATTTACTTCAATATAGCAACGAAAATTTTAAATCTTTGATTTTTAAGCTCTATAATAGGCGTCACACAGCCTATCGTAGAGCTTACTCGTTTTTTCGGTCATCGCGCGTGCGTTAAGCTCGTCCTCAAAGCGCTTACGCGCCGCAAGGCTCATACGGCGGTAAAGCTCCACGTCCTTTATCAAATCAGTAATATATTCCGCCATTTTGGAGCTGTCGAGGCACTTGCATACAAACCCGTTCTCTCCGTGCTCTATCATATAAGGATTTCCGCCGTAATCGCTTACTACGGCAGGAAGCCCAAGACTCATGCCCTCTGAAAGCGCAAGCGAGGACGTTTCCGTGCCCACGGAGCAGTTAACGTTAATATCGACAATATTCATATACGGCGACACGTCCGTCACAAAGCCTAAAAAGCGTACTCTTTCATCTATACCGTACTGCCTGCAAAGCTTTTCAAGAAACTCCCTTTGCGAGCCGTCGCCCAAAAGAATGGCAAACACATCGTTGCCGTTATCGAGCAGTATACGAAAAGTCTCGAAAAACCACTCGTGTCCCTTATATTTTTCAAGGCGTGCGCAAACGCCGAGCACCTTACTTCCACTCGGAATATCGAGCCTTTTTCTTATCTGCAGCTTCTCCGCCTCGGGAAATTTCCTCAACGCGTCCGCGCCGTTAATAATAACCTCGATTTTGTTTTTGCTCACTCCAAGTTCAATAAGATTTTCCCGTGCCGCATGCGCTACCGCAATAAACCTGTCGGAGAGCACGGAGTTGAGCGCGCCTATACATTTCCTGCGTATTACGGACATTTTTTTGACGGGAAAGACACAGTGACGCGTGCAAATTTTTACGGGTACGCCGCAAATATACGCCGCTATTCTCGCGGAAAGACAGCCGTGCGCGTTAATTATATCGGGCTTTATTTTCTTAAAAACGGAGACGTATTCTCTTACCGTACTCAAATCCATTGATTTGTCGGAGTTGCCCGATATCTCTCTGTATTCTACCCCTATTTTTTCAAAGCGCGGCGATAGCATACTCCCGTTAGGCAGAAGCACCAGAGTATCGTATTTTTGTCTGTCGGTATATTTTAGTCTGTTTAAAAGCAGTACCCCCGCGCCGCCTACATTCGTGTCGCTGATTATTTCTATTACTTTTATTACTCTCATTTTTCACCGCTCCAAGAAGCTTGAATATTATTCATGCATAATATTCCTATTTTCTCCCAAACGGCACAAAAATATCCCCGCAGGCTATTTGCCTGCGGGGATATTTTTCATATTCTTAACGAATATCTCGTATATCGTTTCTCAAACCCGTAATATTATCGTTATATTTGTCTATATCTTTATTTAGGTTATCAATATCTCTACCCAACGCGTCGTTTTCGGCTTTGAGCTGTTTATTCTCTGCCTTGATTCTTTCAATATCGCGTTGGATTTGTTCTTGTCTTTCCTTTTCTTCGCGCTCAGCGTTCCACTTTTCTTCCTGAAGTTTTTGTTCATAGATGACGGCATCGATTCGTCCATAAACATTGTTTTGTGTTAAAGTAAACGCGCGCTTGGTCTTAAACGCCGTAAATTCATTATTCAAAACTGCAACAGCGTTACGTACTCTACGCGAATCCTTTTCATATAGATCGGCGTAAAGCTTATTTACACTGCTAAAGGAATCGGCAAAGCCAACGGAAAAGAAATCCTTGAATATTGCTAACAGTTCTTTATTTTCATTATAAACCTTAAAATACGGATTTGCCTTTATCTTTGCGTAAAGCTCTTCTCTCTCTGCTTTCCAAGCCTGCATCTGCGGTTTAGAGGATGCGGCGTTTTTACGAATCGCATCCACTCTGCTTCTGTATTCCTGCTCTAAAACAGCAATATCCGCGTCAAACGCAGCGCGTCTGGCAGCCAGATGCTTTTTATAATAGCCTTTAAGCTTAAGTCCGTTTACTGAAAGAATGAGGATAACTACAAGAACTGCCGCGATAAGAAGTACGATCAAGGTAATAATGCCTGCAACACCGCCACTAATATTAAGAATGGGCGTCGTCATTTCCACATCGTATATTCCTCCCAATATATCCGCTACCGGAGTGCCTATGCTCAAGGTTTGAAGCAGAGGCATAATAGCCAAAATGCAGCACGCCAAAAGCTCTGCGGAGATGATCAATCCCGCTATGTATTTTCCTCTGCCGGGAGCATTCTTTTTATCGTATTCTGCTAATTGTTTGCCCGCTTTTGCCACTTTTCCGCAAGGATTAAATACAGGATAATCAACTGCGACCTTTGATACGTCATTCTTCTCTTTAAAGCTTCTTATTGCGGAATCCAGATTTGCTAATTTTCTATTATCTTCATACAATTCGTCAATTTTGGCTTCTTCCGCTTTACATCTTTCTCTTCGAGCGTAAAGATCCTTCAGGTATCCGTTGATCTCCTCTACAACACTCGGTTCGCAGAATCGAACGACACGCTTGTACTCGGTAACCTCCTCAAACGGATTTACAAACTCCCGAAGATTTGAAAGCTCATTCTTCGAAGAAATTTCAAAATAAGCCATAAAGCAACCAAGATTTGCCTCACTGTTTTCAGGCTCTAAATCGAGCACTCTGTTAAAGCAGTCGCCTGCCTCGTTCCACTTTTTCTCCTCAAGAAAAAGCGCACCTCTGCGCAAAAGTCCCGCATTCAACTGTGCTAAAACCTCTTTTTGTTGATCCATTTTCAATAGCTCCTTTTATCATTGGTTGATATTACTCCAAAGTAATTTGGATTACGCTTTCATTATAACACCAATATTGAATAATGTCAAGACATTTAACCATATATCACAAAGGGCTGTCTCAAAAATAAATTTGAGACAGCCCTCTTTTATTATACTCTCTTTTTAAGCCTACCCACTACTCTGCCGCAGCAAACGACCTCGGAATAGCCGTGGAGAAGAATATCGCCGTAATCGTCGTTGAGCGAGATCAGCCTGTCGCCGCCAAACATCTTGAAATATCCGTTACCGTCAAGCACGAATATGCCAAGCTCTCCGACCTCGACGGAATCCGTATCCTCAACGAGCACGATGTCACCGTCGTGATACTTCGGCTCCATACTGTTTCCGTTTATACGGAGAGCAAAATCGGCAACTCTCGTTTTTTCATTATCGGGAATGGAAATCTCCGTAGTATCCGTGTCGTCAAGATAAACTCCCGTTCCTGCTGAAACCGCAAGGTCGTAGAGGAGCACGGTACGCTTTCCAAGCCCCTTTGAGGTATTGAGTGTCGGCAAAATCTTGGCGCGTTTCTCCGTCGTTCTCTGCTTCGCGACCGCAGGCACAGCGAAAGCTACACGCTCCGACTCCTTCTTCGCTACCATATTAACCACCTCACGAGAGTGCGTATCAAGCCCTCTGTAAAGCTCAATAAAATCCATTTCGGACGGCGACAAAGTATAGTTATTATTATTTTCCGGCGTGCCGTTGACTATATAGTCAAGCGAGCACTCGAGCGCATCTGCAATCGCCACTATATTGGAGAGCTTTGGCGAATCACTGATTCCCGCCATTATCTTGCTCAAGGTACCGAGCGGTATCCCCGTCATCTCCGAAAGCCTATCGTTGGTTATTTTTTTCTCACTCTTTATCTTTTTTATGCGGTCGATGTAATCCATAACCCCTCCAATTCCGTTTATGGAATAATTATACCACATATAAACGCATTTGTAAATAGGTTTTTGAAAAATAATTCCATTTTCGCTCTTAAATTTCTTTCAAAAGTGTAACGAGTGCTTCTGCAAGCAGTTTGGCGCTTCTTTGCGCTTCTATTAGACTGTTCCCCTCTGCACCGACCTCAACGAGCAGCGAGTACGGCGCCAATTCTTGATTATAAGTATTAGGCTTTAAATACACGGGGCGACATATATTCGGACACTCGCCGTTGAGCGTCTTGCGAAGCTTCAATGCGAGGGAAAGATTATTTTCCCATTCGGGATGCGTATCCCCCGCCCAGTCGCTTCCGACAACGCACATAAGCTGCGCGGCAGCCTCTCCGTCAAGCTCGGCAACGGGGCGTACTATCTCCCCGCTTGATTTGATTATGGAGTCTCTGTGTATGTCGATAACCAGCCTTATCGACGGGAACTCCTCCATATATCTTTTAATGGTCTCCTCGGCTCTCGCATAGGAGTCCTTGTATTGCAGACTATCGTGCATTACTGTACAATGTAAGGTGCTCACACCGTTTTCGTTAAGAATTCGAGCGACGGTTCTGCCTACCGCAACTACGTTTTGTTCGATATCCGTGCTTCGCGCATACGCTCCTGAATCATCACAATATATCGCGCCGTCCTTGCTATACGCCTCCGTGCCGTGCGTATGTATTATCAAAACCTTTGGCTCGTTCGTTGCCGCAAGAAGCTCGTAAGAATTATCATCCTTTAGCTTCTTTTTTATAAGAGCGGCTACGTCGGGAGAATATCCCGTAGAATTATTTATATATTCCGAGCCGTAATACACGAGCGACAGATCCATGGGGATTATTGGAGTATAGCCCTCGGGAACCTTTGAGTAATCAAAATCGTAAAGACCGCCTGTCGTGATGCCTGCATCGGTGCTCGGTAAGCTTTCGGTATCGGAGGCGTCCGTCTTGCCGTTGCCATTATCCGACGCGGGGGGCACGTAAACGAAATCGCTGTCCTCTCCGGGCGCGTGCGTAGCGCCGTCGAAAACGAGAAAATCCATAGTAACGAAGAAGTCCGCAACCTTGTCCGCGATACCGCTGAAAAATCCGTTTTGCGAGGTATCCTCCGATGCGCTTGCAATTCCAAAGGACAGCAACAGCACCGCGATACTCACGGTAACGAGGGAAGTCGCGACATATACCGCGTGCCATACTCTAAAAATCTTTTCTCTTAATTTAAAATTCACCTTACCGAAGCCGTAAGGGTCCTCAAGCCGCTCCGCGGCTTTATTTGCTTTTATTCTGCCTTGATTTTCTCTCATAACTCCTCCTTAAAACGCATTCGTAGCGCTGACTATGAAATTATATTCGGAAAATCTCTTTATATTACTCCGAGTGCCATGTCAACCGCTCGCGCCAAAATCCTTGATACCGCATCGCATATAAGATCGCACTCCTTCGGAGACACGAAAAAATTTTTCTTTTCATTTATTATTCTCTCCACTATCTCGTCTGCCCTCGACATATTTATCCGTTTAAGCGTATCCGCGACAAGCGTTGCCGCAGAGACCACGGTCGGAACGCCTACTGCAATAACGGGAACACCGAGCGTCTCTTTGTTTATTGCGCTTTGGCGGTTCCCTATTCCCGCGCCGGGCGTTATACCGGAATCCGACATTTGAACGGTCGCCGCAAGTCGCTCCGAGTCCTTGGCGGCAAGTGCGTCAAGCGCAATTATACAGTCCGGGCGACAAATCTCTACCGCCCCCTTCAAAATTTCCAAGGCTTCTATTCCCGTTTCTCCAAGAACTCCGCAGTTAACGCTACAAACCGAGGCGACTCGCATTTTTAAAAAATCCTCGCGGCTCGCCTTTTCAATATGCCGAGTTACGCTCACCCTTTCAACCGTCATCGCTCCGACGGCATCGGGAGTAATTTTTTTATTTCCTATGCCCGCAACTAAAAAACGTTTGTCGCATATTTCGGCAGTCTCAAGTGCCGCACATATCAAATCGCGAAGCTCACAAGCTAAAATTTCCGACAGATAATGTTCGTCAGCTTCGTCGATAACCCACATCCTCGGAGTGTAAACAGTTACGCTTCGCCCGACGGCGCATGCATATTTTTTTGCGTCGGCAGCGTTTTCTATACTCAAGCGGCACACTCTTACCGCTCCAAAGCTATCCTCCGAATAAACGCGCGGGCTCGCGAAATCCGTTTTTTTAAGATCAGCCGCCCCCGCAGTTTCCATAATCAAATCTGAAACTATATATTTATCCATAAATATATCCTCAATTCAAGTAAAAATAACCAAGTTTTATATCCAAGTATTGTGCATATCTCCAAAAGTTTAAAAGTTGTGTTTAATAGCATTGATTTTAACTAAAAAAAATGTTATAATACAATGAGTAAATTGCCACATTATGTGGAGTATTAGTTTTCTAACCATGAGGAGGTTTTCTAACAATGATGAAAAAAGTAATTGCTCTCCTTCTTTGCGTGCTCATGCTTGTGCCCGTTTTTGCAAGCTGCGCAGAAAAAGAGGACGAAAACGACAAGGGTGCGTACATAAACATGTATCTCACCGATCAGGTTTATGATCTCGACCCGGCGTATGCCTATAACAATGAGTCTGCGCTCAAGGTCGTAAGTCTTCTTTTCGACAATCTCTTCGTTCTTGACGAGGGCGGAAACGTAAGAAAGTCGCTCGCAAAGGACTATAAGATTCGCGAAGATGACAAAACGGGCGAATATGAAATGATAATTACTCTCAATGATACGTGCTGGAGCGACGGCGCTGCTATAACCGCAAACGACGTATATTTCGCTTGGACGAGAATTCTCAATCCCGCAAACAGCTTCGAGGCAGCTTCCCTTCTTTACGACATAAAGAATGCACGTGCTGCTAAAGAAGGTGACGGCGAGATATCCATCGACGACGTTGCGATAAGCGCTATCAACGAGTCCCAGATCCAGATCCTCTTTGAAGGCAAGATTGACTATAATCAGTTCCTTCTTAACCTCACGAGCTACGCTCTCGTTCCTCTTCGTAACGAGGTCGTCGAAAAGAACTCCGACTGGGCAAAGAAACCTGCTACCATTTGCACGAGCGGTCCCTTCAGACTCCGCGAGGTATCTTACGTTGAGGGTGAAGAGAGAATGGTTCTTGAGAGAAACGCTTACTACTACCGCGACATTCTCGAGGACGATCTTGATAAGTCTGTAACTCCTTACAGAATCATAGTAGATTACACCATGACCGACGAGCAGATAATGCAGGCGTACAACGAGGGCAAGCTGTTCTTCGTTGGTGACGTTCCGCTCTCTATCAGAGGCTCGCTCGGCGCTGACGTTGAGCTCGAAGATACTATGAGTACACATACGTACGTACTCAACCAGAACGCTCTCATTAAGCGTACCGACGGAGCTCCCGCTGAAAAGCTCTTTGCTAACGCTGACGTAAGAAACGCGCTCTCCGCAGTTATCGACCGCCAGGCTATTGCAGACGCCGTAGTCTACGCAAAGGCAGCAACTGCGCTCGTTCCCGCAGGCGTTTATAATGCGGGTAATAAGGGCGGCTTGTTCAAGAAAGCACAGACCTTTAGAGAGGTTGGCGGAGATATTCTCGTAGCAACTCCCAATCTCCAGGAAGCAAAGGACCTTCTCGCAAAGGCTAACGTAACCGCTTCCAACTACGAATTTGCAATTTCCGTCCCCGCTTACGACGAGGTTCACGTAAAGATCGCCGAAATGGTTGCAGCCGCTTGGTCGCAGCTTGGTTTTAATGTAACCGTTGACGCTATCGAAACGGTTGAAAACGACGAAATGGATAAGTCGACCAAGGAAGTTGACAGAAATATTCGCGACGACGTTTTTGCAGAGAACTTCCGCGCCGGTAAATTTGAAGTAGCCGCAGTTGATTACGTTGCGCGTTCAGCTGATGCATTCTCCGTGCTTGCTCCCTACGCAAAGTCCTTCACCGGTCTTGCTTCTTCCGGAGAAAAGCGCACCGAGTTCAAGATACCTACTCACATTTCCGGATATGACAGCGAAGAATACAACGCACTCATAGAGAGCGCGTATGCTGAAAAGAACATAACCGCAAGAGCAGAAATTCTCCACAACGCTGAAAAAATGCTCCTTGAGGATATGCCCGTTATTCCGATAGTATTCAACCAAACCAAGACTCTTATTCACAGTGATCTTTCAAAGGTTGTAACTACATACTACGGCTCCTTCAACTTCAACAAGGCTGTTCTTAAGAACTACCAGCTCTACGTTCCCGTTGAAGAAGATTGATCAACGATAATCTAAAAACCGCCTCTGCGAACGGCAGAGGCGGTTTTAATATTAAAACTATATTACATCTTTTTTATCAAAATCTATTGCAAAAATATTTATTTTGTGATATAATGTACGGAGTAATATAAAAATGCATTGATGAAGCTCGCTTACGTTCGTCCCTTGCCAAAGAGAATACCGCCCTCGGCTGAAAGCGGTTGCTAAACGGACGTCGGCATTTCACTTCGGAGCAGGCTCTGTGAATTTATTAAATCCCCATTAGTAGTTAGTAGCGGAGCACGGGCGACGCCGTTATACGTCAACCGAGTGTCAGCAAAAGCTGAAATTTAGGTGGTACCGCGGAGTATTTTACCCCGTCCTATATTTTTAGGACGGGCTTTTTTATTTGCAAATATAAAATTCATATAAATGAAAGGACTTAAAATGAAAGAGAAGCTTCAAAAAATCAAAGAGGAAGCGCTGTCTGCAATAAGCGCCGACAACGCAGACCTTGAACAAATCAGAATTCAATACTTGGGAAAAAAGGGTGAGCTTACCTCCGTTCTTCGCGGAATGGGCGCGCTTACCGCAGAGGAGCGCCCCGTTGTCGGACAGATAGCAAACGAGGTGCGCGCGGATATAGAGAACGCGCTTAAGACCAAGGCAGAGGCGCAAAAGGCAGCAGAACTTGAGCGCAAGCTCGCAAACGAAAAGATAGACGTTACCCTGCCCTCAAGCGTTGCCGCTCCCGGCAAGCTTCATCCCCTTACGCAGGTCCAGAGAACTATCGAGGATATTTTTATAGGAATGGGATTTTCGATTGCGGAGGGTCCCGAGGTTGAGTACGATTACTACAACTTCCAGGCACTCAACATTCCCGAGAACCATCCCGCGCGCGACACGCAGGACACCTTCTACATCACCGAAAATATACTTCTTCGCTCGCAGACCTCTCCCGTTCAGGTAAGAACGATGGAGAAGCAGAAGCCTCCGATAAGAGTTATCTCTCCCGGTAGAGTTTACCGTTCCGACGCCGTTGACGCAACCCACTCTCCCCTATTCCACCAGGTAGAGGGCCTCGTGGTCGACAAAGGTATCACTATGGGCGACCTTAAGGGAATGCTTGAAACCTTTGCTAAAACGCTGTTTGGAAATGAAACGAGACTTCGCTTCCGTCCTCACCACTTCCCGTTC
>JAZQTY010000153.1:0-3479 GCA_045631025.1 Eubacteriales bacterium | reverse complement strand
TAAGATTCTGACCATCGGCTTCCAGCCCAGAATGAGCGTCAATATGCAGATGATCAAGAAGATCGTGGACTCCGGCGAGCTGGGTAAGGTCTACTACCTGCAGGCTGGCGGCGGCCGCCGTCGTGGCATCCCCACCCCCTTCGGTACTACCTTCATCGAGAAGGACACCGCAGGAATCGGGGCTCTCGGCGACATCGGTTGCTATTCTCTCGATATGGTGCTTAACGCAGTTGGCAACCCCAAGCCTCTTACCGTTTCGGGCTACAAGTCCGCATTCTTCGGTACTGATCCCAACTACTCCGGCTACAAGGCAGGAAAGGGCGCAGAATACTCTGCAAAGTTTGGCGTTGACGATTTCGCAGCGGCGTTTATCCGTCTTGAGGGCGGTATAATTCTCGACTTCCGTATAGCTTGGGCTATGAACCTCGACACCCCCGGTGACACTATCATCATGGGTACCAAGGGAAGCCTTCGTATTCCTTCCACCGAGTGCTGGAACGGCACCGTTGGCGGTCCTATGAAGCTTTACCACGAGGTTGCAGGACTTCAGACGGAGACCGAGATCCCCGTAATCAAGATGAAGGAAGGTCTCTTTGATCTCAAGGTTCGTACCTTCGTTGACGCTTGCAAGAACGGCACTCCCGCTCCCGTTCCCTCAAGCCAGATACTTTACAACCAGGCTATTATCGACGGTATCGCTAAATCTGCCGAGGCAGGTCGCGAGATCGAGGTAGTTATTCCCGAAGTATAATCCTTTATAAATAAGAAAACAACCTTTACCGAAATTCGGTAAAGGTTGTTTTCTTATATTCTTTTATCCAAAATATCTATAAGCTCTGCGATCGCGCCATCTCCCGAGGTTCTTGTCAGCACGCAGTCCGCAACTGCTTTTACCGAGTCAAGAGCATTCTGCGATGCGTAGCTTTCGTCACCTGCCATAAGCAGAGGTACGTCGTTTTCGTAATCACCGACCGTTATAAGCCTTTTCGCCCCCACAAGCTCTGCTATGCGTCGCGCGGCAACTCCCTTATGAAAGCTTGCGTTTTGGAATTCAATACCAAACTCCCAGCTTCGCGAAACTGCGCAATCCTCACCCATGTGCTCTCTTATAAGCTCGACGTCCGAATCCGTGACCACGGTATATGTACGCATAAGAAGCTTGTGCGTCTTTATATTGCGAGCGCCCTCAAGCGACTTTTTTATTTGCGCAGGACTGCCCTCAAAGCATATCGGCTCGTCGTCGGGATATAAATCAATATTTTTTATTTTTTCGAATTTTTCGCAAAGCGTAATTATACGCTCGAAAATATCGCTATTTACGTAATCGCAAATGACGGTTTCTCCGCTCGGGAAGCGTCGGATTACAGTACCGTTAGTATATCCCATATAAGTATCAATGCAAAGCACTTCCTTAAATTTATCAAAATAAGTGCCGCTTCTTCCCGTAATTATAGAAAATTTACCGCCGTTATCGCAAAAATATTTTATTTTTTCAAAATTTATATCCGGTATCTCGCCGTGACGCGCAAGCGTACCGTCGAAATCGGAGCAAATAAGAACACCCGAAAATTTACCCATTGTATTTCTCCTTTTTTCTTTACTTTATTTTATAATATCTTGATTTTTTTCGTATTAACAAAGTATGTTTTATTTGTAAATCTTAAAATCCAATTAAAAATATCTCCTTTTTGATTTTTTGAATAAAGACTTTTTTAATCGGCAATAATAGCAAATACAAGCGATAAAAACGTAAAACATTTTCAAAGGAGATATATCATGTCTGAAGAATTCAACAACCAACCAAGTCTTATTGAAAGACTCAAAAATCTCAAGGTAAACCGCACTGCGGTAGTTTCCGCATGCGTTCTCACCGTTGCCGTGGTAATAGTAAGTGCTGTGGCTATCTCCAATAATCGCGCGAAGGACAAAGCGCCCATCGACGATAAAGTGCCTCCCGTCAGCGATACCACAAAGCCCAATACTCAAGAGGACACGGAGAAAAAGCCCGAAACGGACAAACCTACCGTTGAACAAAATCCCACCCCCTCAACACCCGTTGACGATTCTCTGCCATCCTTCGTGCTCCCCGTCAGCGGCTCTCTTTCGAAGAAACACGACGCCTCCAATCAGGTTTTCTCCGACACCATGAACGATTACCGAGTTCACCTTGGAGTTGACATCGTAACCGAGGAAGCGGCTTCCGTTTACGCTGCCGCAGACGGAAAGATCGAGCGTATCTGGGAGGACGTGCGTATGGGTAACTGTATTGCCATAAAGCACGGCGGCGACTCTTACACCATCTATAAAAATCTTTCCGAAACGCTCCCCGAGGGTATTGCCGAGGGTGTGAGTGTTCGTTCGGGACAGCTTATAGGGTGCGTAGGTGAGAGCGCGATGGTAGAAATAGCCGAGGAGCCTCACCTGCATTTTGAAATGACGGTCAACAATCTTTCGGTTGATCCTCTTGAGTATTTCGACGAGGATTCCATCAAAACTCTCAACATTGACGCGTCCTACGGAAACTAAAAACATCATCGCCGACTCCATATACAAGTCGGCGATATATTTATTTATATGAGAAAAATTTTTATAATGGACTGCTCCCTGCTTTTACTCTCTGTCGCACTTTTGCTTTGTATCGGAATAGGTACGTTTTTGAGCGGTAACGACTCCTTTTCAGAGGAGGAAAACAGATCACTTTCGAGCTTTCCCGAAATCAGCGCAGAGTCGCTTGCTACCGGCGAGTTTTTTAAAGGGCTTGGAAGCTTTTACTCCGACAGAATCCCCCATCGCCTATCGTTCGTTCGGCTAAAGGGCGCTTGTGAGCTGGCACTTGGCAAAAGAGAAAACGACGGCGTGATATTCGATGACGGCAACACTTTAATTCAAAGATGCGAATACGACAGCACCTCTCTTTTAGAAAAAAATCTAACTGCAATAAATGCAGAAAACGTCACGCTCGTAGCCGTTCCGCGAAGCATCGACGTTTATTATCCTCAAAGTGAGGATGCGGGGCGTATTCGCAATATAGCTTTTGCATACTCTCCCGAGGGCGAAAAGCTTTACCGCTATCTTTTCGAAGCTTTAAGCGCGGGCGAGCAGGTCTACTACCGAACGGACCACCATCTTGATTATGACGGCGCATACGCGCTCTACGCGCTTCTATGCGAGACTCTGGAAGTAACCCCATACTCCAAAGAAAGCTTTTCGAGAGAGCTTGTAAGCGACTCGTTTTTAGGAACGTCATATTCCAAGGGTGGCGCGCTTGCAACGGAGGCGGACTCGATTTTTCTTCCGAGATACGACGGCGACACGGCACTTGAGGTTAAATGCCTTGATAGCGGCTGTACGCTTGCCTCGCTTTACGACCACACATTTCTCGCGAAAAAGGATAAATACAGCGTATTCCTCGGCGGCAACCACGGCACGCTGACCGTCAAATCAAGCTTGGAGCAAAACCGCCCTCAATTACTCTTAAT
>JAZQTY010000152.1:0-3679 GCA_045631025.1 Eubacteriales bacterium | reverse complement strand
GGCGAATTTATCAGCATTAATGATGACTTCAATTCCGATAAGGGTCTTATCGCTATGAAGGGTATGCAGAAACTTGCTCAGTCTTCTTCTTATGACAGCAACGCAGACATCTTCACAGATGCTGGTGTTGTTATCACAGGTATCTGGAATGCAGGCGCAGCTGAAGAACACTTCGGTGAAAACTTCGCAGCAACTGACCTTCCTTCCTTCGAAGTAGACGGCAAATCCTACCACCTCGGTTCCTTCTCAGGTAACAAACTTATGGGTGTTAAACCCCAGCAGGACAACAAGAAAGCAGCTGTTCTTTCTCTCCTTGCTCAGTACCTCACAGGTGAAGAGTGCCAGACTCAGAGATTCGAAAGCTTTGAGTGGGGACCCTCTAACCTCAAGGCTCAGGCTTCCGAGGCAGTTCAGGCTAACGCTTCTCTTGCAGCTCTTGCAAAGCAGAACGAGTACGCAGTTCCTCAGGGCCAGATCGGCGGCGCTTGGTGGGATATCGCAAAGGTTCTGGGTGCTGACGCTAAGGCAGCCACCTCCGATGCAGACCTTCAGGCAGCTCTGGACAACTACGACGCAGCTATCGGCACTTGGCTGGAGATTCCTCCGGAAAAGAGATATGCATGGACCGTTATCGGTTCCGTTGGTAACACCAACTGGGATACCGACTTCACCATGACCGAGGATCCCGCAGGCACTTGGACCTCTGTTGTCATCGAAATGACTGCAGGCCAGGAGTTCAAGGTTCGTCAGGGACTCTCTTGGGATAACAACTACGGCGTAGACGGTGAAAAGGGCGGCGCTAACATAGTTGTTGAAACCACCGGCACATACAAGGTTCAGCTTGTATTTGGTGCTGACGGTGCTGCAACCATTACTCTTATTGCAGCAGAATAATTTCAGAATATTACCGAAACAATCGGGTGAGCCCTTAGTGGCTCACCCGTATTCGGAAAGGCATTGTTAGCCAATGCATAGGACCGGCAGTCTTGTGTGTCGGCTGACAATGCCTATTTGTTTTTAAGCACTTTCATTTCAAAAAGGAGCTATATAAACTCTGGTTTATATGTGTGTTTATGAGAAGACTTAGTGATTTAGATTATCTAAAGCTGAATAAGTGGAAGGCGTTTTGGTATAACGTCGGTCTATTTTTCTGCTCTATACCTCATTTCTTCATAAATCTCGGTCTTGACATAGTCAAATTCTTCAAAAAATGCGGGCTTGGCGTCAAAGACGAGTTTGTTGATATTGGAACTACCTTTTCGAAGGGAAACTGGGCTGTAAAGCTCTCATTCTTTATTTTTGGATTTGGAAATTTATTCTACGGACAGACTATGAGAGGAATTCTTTTTCTCCTGTTCGAGTTGATATTTATAGGGTATATGCTTGTTCCCAGTGGCGGAATCTATTGGCTGCTCAAAGGTAACTGGTTCAAGATCGGTTCAACTGTTGGTGTTATCCAAGGTAAATTTGAGTATGACGCAATATACGATACCGACGTTTGGGTGGCCGGAGATGACTCCGTAAAGGTCATGCTTTACGGACTTCTGACCTTTGTGTTTATATTTGCGTTTATATACACATGGCGCCTTCAGGTAAAGCAGTGTCGTATTTGTATGGATATTACCGCAAAGGGCAAAAAGGTAAGAAGCGGCAAGGACGATATGAGATCTCTCCTTGACGATCAGTTCCATAAGACCCTGCTGGCCCTGCCGCTTACGGGTATAATCGTATTTACCGTGATCCCCATTATCTATATGGTGCTTGTTGCATTCACAAGCTACGATGCGGCGCACGACGGCTATTCCAACCTCTTCTCGTGGGTAGGACTTGAACATTTCAATGAGCTATTGAATTTCGAACAGGGCGGTCTTGGACTTACCTTTGGTGAAATTCTTGGTTGGACTCTTATGTGGGCGTTCTTTGCAACCTTCACAAACTATTTCCTTGGAATGTTTGTCGCTATTATGATTAACAAAAAGGGAATAAAGATAAAGAAGTTCTGGAGAACTGTGCTGGTTATGACCATAGCCATTCCTCAGTTCGTGTCCTTGCTTTACGTATCAAAGCTCTTTACCACATCCGGACTTGTCGGACGTGTGCTTGATATGATACCTTTTATCAGCAATTATCTTGATTCGAATTACTATGTTTCGCTTTGGGATTCCCCCACAGTTGCAAAAATATTGCTTATTGTTATCAACATTTGGATTGGTATTCCGTACATTATGCTTATGGCCACGGGAATATTGATGAATATCCCCGAAGACCTTTACGAGTCTGCGCGTATTGACGGTGCAAGCTCGATGCAGCAGTTCACCAAAATCACACTCCCTTATATGCTTTTCGTAACAGGACCTTACCTGCTTACAAGCTTTGTAGGAAACCTCAATAACTTTAATGTTATCTATCTCCTCTCGGGAGGAAACCCGATAAAGGGAACGGCGGGAGGCGCGTCGGTAGGTCATACCGATCTACTTATAACATGGTTGTTTAAGATGACGCTTGGAAGCACCGAAAGCAAATACTATATGGCATCTATCATCGGTATTTTGATATTCCTCGTCGTTGCGGCGCTCTCTCTTATCATCTATAACGTAATTCCGTCTACTAAGAACGAGGAGGATTACAAGTGATGAAAAAACATAACGATAACAAAATAAAGAAAACAGGATTGGGCGCTCGCGCCAGCAGACGCCTTGTAAACACGTTGATATATATTGTTCTCATAGCAATAACTCTCGTTTGGCTTTTCCCGTTCATTGGAATCGTGCTTGAGTCCTTAAAGACCGAAACCTATATGCAGACCCCGTATCTTTTCCCCAAAGAGCCCGGATTTGATCACTATATCAGGCTTTTCAAGGAAACCGACTTCTTGAAGTGGTTTATCAACACTTCGATAATGGGCGTTGCCACCGCGGCTTTGCAGACAATATTCATTCTTTCAATGAGCTACGTTCTCTCCAGACTCCGCTTTAAGGGAAGAAAGGGGCTTATGAACGCAATGCTCATTCTCGGAATGTTCCCCGGATTCCTTACGATGATCCTTATCTACAAGGTGTTTTCGGAAATTGGACTTACCGGACAGATGGCTCCTCTTGGACTTATCATAGTATATTGCGCGTCCAGCGGAATGGGATATTACGTGTCCAAGGGATTCTTTGACACTATCCCAAAGAGCCTTGACGAGGCGGCACGAGTAGACGGAGCGACACGCTTCCAGGTATTCTACAAGGTAATTATGCCGCTTTCGAAGCCTATCGTCATTTATACCATTCTTATGGGATTTATGGCGCCTTGGGGCGACTTTATGCTTGCAAGCTATCTCATTCACGAGAATAGCCAAGGTATGAGCGTTGCCGTAGGTATGTACGAATGGCTTTCAAGAACTAATTTGAATACTCATTATACTATGTTCTGCGCCGCAGGCGTTGTGGTAGCAATTCCGGTTGTAACAGTCTTCCTTCTCTTGCAGAAGTACTACGTAGAGGGCGTTACCGGCGGAGCAGTAAAAGGCTAATTGGAGGGAAATATGGCAAGTGTTAAATTAACTAATGTAAAGAAGATATATGGCAAGGATACGGTTGCGGTTCAGGATTTCAACCTTGATATTGCTGACAAGGAATTTATTGTATTCGTAGGCCCCTCGGGATGCGGAAAGTCTACCACTCTCCGTATGATA
>JAZQTY010000151.1:0-9152 GCA_045631025.1 Eubacteriales bacterium | reverse complement strand
CCAAGGCTGTCGCCATTTCATTATATGCATCCTCAAAATAACGAACTCCGTCGGCAGGATGAAGGTTGAGCGTTATCTTTAAATTTCTTTGATGTACTCTCTTCAAAAATTCCTTATAATCGGGGAAAAGATCGGTATTCCAGCTGTATCCGGTCCAACCGTTGTTCCCCCCGTGGTGCTCGTCATTTTTTCCAAGCTCTGTTATCCGTTTTTGAGCATCAAGGGTATCTGACCAATGCCAATCCATGTCTACTGTTGCCACGGTCAAGGGTACGTCGCGCTTTGAAAATTTGTCAAGCAGATGCAAATATTCCTTGTCGCTGTATGCATGATAACGGCTCCACCAATTTCCAAGTGCATATCTCGGTATCATTGGAACGCTTCCGCTGATCATATAAAGATCCCGCAACGCGCCCCTGTAATCCGATCCGTGAGCAAAAACATACAGATCAAGCTCGTCGTCGTTTCTCTCATGCAATCTGCCGTCCTCTCCCAACAGCAAAGACGCGGTATCATCATACAAACCCACACCGCATTTGGAAACTATTCCGTCGTCAAGTCTTATGCGGGTAGCGGTTGGAGACAGCTTGGTTTTATACATCTCTCCGTCGCAGCAATCCAAGCTTCTGTACGCCCCCGGAAGATTTTTCACCTTTTCTAAAAGTATTTCCTTGCCGTCAACGGTAACTGTGGAATTCATAACGTTTTCCCTGACAGTCAGTGTAACGCGGTTAGTACATACGGTTACGCTTCTTGACGCCGCCTCGACCGAATACTTTACCAATGGCGTATTTCTAAACCAAACTGTCTGCGTTGCCGAGTTGCAAAATCTTTTTTCACTGTCCTTCTCTATTCTGAAAAGCGTATTACTTAAAACGGTTATTCTTATGTTTTTCCATATAGTAACGTTGTCACCGAAAGCGATCGGCGACGTCTTGACTATAAGATGGCTGTCTAACATTATATATTCTCCTTTGCCGTAAATTCAATTATTACGGGATAGTGATCACTTGCATCTACTATGGAAGGACAGCTGTCCTCCTTTATAATATCATGCCTGTATACCTCTGTGGTGGCGCAGTTTACAAGAGCATGGTCAAGGGCATTTCCGGCGCCCGAGGACTTTCCAAGCTGATGGAAGGTTGCCTGTCCGTTTTCTGCGCTGTGAGCAACAAGCGCTGCGCTCCTTATATCGTATTTACCCGCAATTGCGGAAAACACGTCCGGCTCTGTTTCGAGCTTTGCATTGTAATCCCCTGTTATCACCAAGGGCAAATTTCTGTACTCCGTGTTATTAAATATTCTCGTGAGCTCCGAATTTATCTCGCTCGCGTTTATCAATCGGGTCTCGTGGTCCTTGTATTCAAGGTGAAGATTTCCGTGGATATATGCAAGTCCACCGTTTTTGTGACCGAGCACCGCCCAGGTAAAGCGATACCCCTGATTGCTTGACGTTGTAAGCTTCAGACTGCATTTATCCGTCACCGTGAATTTATCTTTATTATAGAATGTGCTTATCCATTTTTGATCAAAATCAACCGCCGCATAGCATGGCGAAATATACATGGGGAGAAATTTTTGATTTCTTGAGCCGTATTCCTGTATGCCAACCGAATCCGGTCGCTCGGCTCCAATAAGCTCGCCGATTATTTTCATTCTTGCTTGCGTTGTGCTGTCCTCAAATATTTGCCTTTCATATTTTCCAAGAACGTTGGCGGACATTATTTTATACATAATACTTCTCCTTTTTATTGCGATCTTATACGGAACACGCATATCGCTATTTTCTGCTCCTTGCGTGCTAAAAAAACTCACCGTGCCCCTAACTCCGCCGCCCGAAAGCTCTTGCGGAGTTAAGACCACGGCTAAATATATTTATAAATCAGTTATAATCCGAGCTGCGACTGATTGTCAACGCCCTGCTCCCAAAGGAGTCCGTCCGCAAAGTTTGATGCGGTTATAACGTCAGCGGCTGACATGGAGATCAATTCGATCTGAGGATCAATGTATTTTTTCATAATTTTCACGCTCCTTATGAAAGTACGCCCACGGAGGTCGCTGTTGCGCCAAATGTCGCACCGTTTATCTGCACTCCACCAATGGAGAAGTCGAGGCTAACCTCATAACTATACTCAGCTCCCACGGGAACGTCCATAATAGCAACTGCGGCAAATGCCACAACGTCGGCATATTGGCCCTCACCTGCGGTGTAGGTTTCCGTAATACCGTTCTTGTGTCCTGCAAGCTCGGTATACATCGTGCAGGCACTCTTTGTGAAGGTCTTGACTACGGTATCACCGCTCTTTACGACGATAGTCATGGTAGCGCTGTTCTCGTCAATGCTCTTAAGCATGGGAGCAACAAAACGGATTATGTAAGTGTCGCCCTCACCAAGACCTGCGTTGCCCGTGGTCTGTGCATACTTGGCGTCACCAATGCTGCCCATAACACCTGCGATATATCCGTTTCCGTCAAACGCAACAAGCTCAGCTATTTGAGCGGACGTCAAGCCCTTGATCGTCTCAATAGAGTCCTGTGAGTGAATCGCAGCAAGCTTAGCCTCAGTTACGGTGGTAGCACAATTCGTTACCTTGTATGAGATATTTGCCAGGGAATAAGAAACCCAATATCCTGCGCTGGTACATTTCGTGTTGTCAGGAGCGACAGTACCACCAATCGCAGAAAACTGATCAAGCACGGCGTCGGAAACTACGTTGTTGATTGTAACACTTCCGCTCGAAGCCAAGCGACATTCTCCAATAACAGCTCCGGTTCTGCCTCTCTCGCCTCCCTTATAGACGGAATACATACCCTGCAAATAGCAATCCTCAATTAAAATATCCGTGCTGTAATTACCGGCTGAGCCTCTTCCCCAAAATCCTGCTATTCCCGCCGCTCTTCCGCTGTTGGAACGGTTTACGATAACAGCATTCACATGACACTTGGAGATAACGCTCGTTGCCGCAGAGTCGCTTACAGCGAAACGGCTCTCTCCAACTATTCCTCCGGTTGCCATTGCACCGCCGGATTCCTGAGTGTTTCTTAATTCTCCGTTAAAATTGACTTTTGATATCTGAACTCCGCCGTTACAGGACATCGAACCGATAACTCCGCCAATACTTATATTCACAGCATCAACGATTATTTTAACGTTTTCCATGTCCACGGTGTTGATCTTTATTGCATGGTCACCAATAACGTTTGCAAAGATCGTACCTGCTATGCCTCTCGAGGCAGAATCAGTATAATATGCGGTCAAGCTGATGTTTTTGAGCTTTAAATTTTTCACCTCAACCAAATCATTTTCCGCAGTGCTTTTTGCAACGTTTGCAATAAGTGCCGCTTCGGCGCCGCTGAAATTGCTGATGGTTTTTCCGTTACCGTCAAAGGTACCGTTAAATTCTGTTGCTCCAAAAAGAGAGCCGTATTCTGTGGCACCGGCAAAATCAAGGTCGCTACCAAGAATTACGTTGTATCTCGCATATACCGCCGCGTTTGCTGAAACGTACTTCCAGCCTTCAACAGTATTTATCGTAATAGAATCTGTGCCGAGAACATAATCGGTATTCTCTGCCGCCTCAGCCACTGCGCTTATCATTCCAACAGGGATCATAGCGAGAACCATTACTGCGGCAAGAAATGCGGAAAGCGTTTTTTTACAAAAGATCTTTTTCATTTTGCATTACTGCCTTTCTTAAGTTTTATAATATGCAATATATTGGCGGCGTCCCTTGCAGGACTGCAATACGGAACGCCGCCAATATGTCCTGCTGTCAGGACATACGGTAAAATATCAATGCTACTATCAGGACGCCGCAGGAGCGTTTATCTCAGAAACGTATCCGCTAGCGTCATAGGTTACCATTGCAGCAGTCTTATCGCTCGTTACACCTGTAAAGCCTGCAGGAAGCTCCAAAGCATTGCCATCTTTATCTGAAACTATCGTAGTGTAGCAATCCGTTGCCGCAATTACGTGCGAAAGCACACCGTCCACCTTAGTATTCTCATAGTTAATTATCAAAGCACTGTTGCTACCGCCAATCTTTGTAACGTCAGGGGTAACATTGGAGCCTGACCATGTCTGGTCAACGGCAGCCTCAAGAATAACGTTCTTAAGTGTGAGCGTGGAGTTCTTTGCGCCGTATTCACCGAATATACCGCCCGAACGGTTTCTCATAGTCTCGTCCTTACGAACGGACCATTCGCCCTTAAGGTAACAATTCTCAATAGTTATATTTGCGCTCGAATTCTGTCCCTTATACCAATATCCGCCAATAGCGCCCGCACGTCCGCTATTCGACGTACAGTAAAGCTTAACGTCAACGAAAGCGTTCTTCACGAAGCTTTCGCCTGCCGCTGCCGACTCATTGTATTTAGCACCGAAAATTCCACCTATGGTCTCCGATCCGCCTGTGCTTCCGGGAGAGTTAAACGTTCCCGTAACCTTGATCTTTGAAAAGTTCAGATTTCCTGTACCGTAAGATAGACCTACGATGCCGCCCGTAAATGCGTGAGCGTTGGTATTCATATTAACCTTAATGTCTTCAAACGTGCTGAGTCCCGTGGAAAGCATAAATCCTACAACACCGCCTACCCTGGAAGAGTTCTTGTTAGCGGCAGTTACTTCACAAGCGGTAACGGTTATCTTCTTAGCGACAACGTTTACGCTCTTAGCCTCGCCCAATATAAAGCCAACGCCCTTATTGCCTGCGGTTGCCTTATCTGCATTGATAGAGCAGTTCTTTACAGTGATGTTCTCAAACGTTACGTCCTTTGTCATTGCGTTAGCCGCGATAACGGACGAGTTCTCCGCTCCGTCAACAGGGCAGCTTATTGCAAAGCCGTCAACGGTAAGATTTTTAACTGTTGCGCCGTCAAGCGTGTTTGCAAGAAGGCTCATGCGGCTTGCGCTCTTTCCCTTGACGGTGAAGTTGCCGCCGTCAAACGTACCTGCGAAGGTCTTGAAAAGCGTGGTTGCCGTTTCAGTACCGAAATCAATGTTTGCGGTAAGCTTAACGGTCTTACCGAGGAAGTCTTCCTTGTCGGGGTCGCCGTCCTTAGCAAGTGCTTCCCATTCAGCTACGGAGCCTATCTCGATAGTCTTCTCCTCGGGAGTAGACTCATTTCCGCCCTGCTCTCCCTCGTTTCCGTTATCGGTATCGTCAGGCTCGGTTTCTTGGGGGTCTGTGTCATCGGGGTCGGTATCGTCAGAGCTTGACTCACTCTGGGACGCTGCAGGCTTCTTCGTGCCCGTTTCCTCGTTTGTTGCATTGTTGTCCATGCAAGCGACGAGAACTGCAAGACACATACAAAGTACAAGTGTTAACGCTAAAATTTTCTTCATACTGATCTTTCCTCCTTGAAATTATTTGAGTGGTTGTAGCTCCTGTAAGCCTCCGAAGGTCTGCTCAGCTTTTGTTTCCTCGTCGTCATCACCAAGCTCGGTCTCCGAATTGCTCTCTTGAGCTTCTGTATCGCTTTCACCCGTCAGTGTCTCGGAAGTATTTTCGGCAAGGTAGATCTCGTCCTCTTCGCAAGCCGTTAATACACACAAAATCATACACACTGCGAGGATAAATACCAATGATTTTTTCATATGCACCGTTATTTCTTCGCTATATCCACCAACACGGGATAATGATCGCTTGCGTGACAGATAAGCTTATCGTAAATTATTTTGTGGAGCTTAACGTCGGACACGCTCTCCTTGACAAGAACGTGGTCAATAGCATCGTAAGAGCCTGTTTCCATCTTTCCGAGCGTGCAAAGCTTATAGTAGCTCTTATGCTTATTGTCCGCCTTGCCCTCGGGTGCGGCTACTGCCGCGTCGGTCATATCCACACCCTCGACAAGCTTTTGGAGCACGGAGCCTGACCACTTGCAGTTATAGTCTCCCGTTACGGCTATTATCGCATCGGGATACTTCTCTATCACCTTGGCAAGCTCTGCGTTAACAAGCTCTGCCTGCTTCGTTCTGTAGGTATCTCCTCTGTAATCAAGGTGCAGATTTCCGTGGATATATATTTCTCCCGTGTTTTTGTCTTTAAGCGCTACCCATGAGAAATAATAATCCTGTCCGCCATCCACCTTAAGTGAGATCATTTTGTTTTCGATAGCCGTGTACTTGTCCTTACGATATATCGTACTTATCCAATTCACGCCGTAACCCGTAAAGGATACCGTATCGTATTTCGAGGATATCCTCGATCCGAGATACTGTCTGTTTTTGGAGTTATACTCCTGAAGTCCCACGGAATCGGGATTCATGGCAAGGATATACTCTGCCAAAAGTGCCGAACGAAATTCAGTGCCACACTGACCGTCCTCTTCCAATCCCGCGCCCATTACGTTTGCAGACATAATTCTCAAGGACGAACCTTCGGTTTTGCTTACGGGAAGCGCCGCAAGGAAGGTATCCGCCGCGTTTGCGGAAAGGGAGATACCCGACGAGGTATCCGACGTAAGCATTTGCTTGATATTCTCAAACGCCGCATACGCCGCTATAATACCGCCGACCTTAACGCTTATATCTCCGTCATTGCTCTTTACGGTGTAATCGAGAAGCTCCATAGTTTCTTTCAGCTCCACCGTAATAGCTCTGTCCCTTGCGTCAGCCGCATCGCTCACAACCTCTATGTAAGCGCCCGTTTGCTCGCCAAGCTCCTTGACGATAATATTGTTTATCATCGCCTTAAGCTGCTTATCCGCTTTTGCCGCAATCGCTATACTGTAATCGGCAAATCCGACTCCGAGAAGCTTGGGAGAGGGTATTTCGTATTCGGGATTATTGACGAAAGCCATGCTCGCGTCAAATACTACCGATACTCCACCCTCCGCTTTTTTGTCAATTCCGGAGTCCTTCAATGAGTTTGCGAACATTTGCGCCGCTACGCCTATCCATTTTTCACTGTATCCGCATATGTAAACGTTTCCGCCATCAAGCACCGCGCCATAGCCGTTATAGCTTATATTGTTTTTGAATATATCCGCTATCTCGTCTCTTCCGTCCACAAATCCGACGTATATGGCGTTGCATCCGTCAAGCTTATCTGTGCTCTGCACTATTTCAAACGCAACTCCCGTTTTTTTCTCGAGAAGCTTTTGCATGTTTTCAGCGCTATCAAGATAAGCGTACTCACTGCAGCATATCTTCAAAAGCGGCTTGCCCGCACTGACTGCAGTTATGCTTGTGCTTGTCTGTGTCTGCGGAGCAGTTACGACAGGCTCGGTATCCGTCGTTTGCACGTCGCCTTCGTTACAGCCTACCAACAACGTGCAAACGCATAAAAGTAATATTAGAAATCTCTTCATATTCATTACAGAAACGACTTATTTAGTTCCGAAATTCGCAACAGTCTCATTAAGACCCTTGATGCGCTCGTTCAAATAACCCTCCATACCTTCAAAGGCTGACATCCAACCCGTATCTCCGGCATAAAGCGCGTTTCTGTAGGGCATCCACGTCTTAGAGCCGAGCTGTGTGGAGAAAAGGCGTCCTGCGTCGATAACAACGGAATTCTTTATCTCCTCGAACATCTGAGCCTCCTTGAAGTCCTCGGAATATCTGCTCTGGAAGATATTTTCAAAATAAGCGGGCGTTACCTTTCTGTAGGACTCGGATGCAAGGCATTCAAGGGTTGCTCCCGTTGCCTCATCATCGCCCATAGTTATCGGGACACAGTAAACCGTATGATAAAATCCGGGTATAGTCGCGTATTCAGCCTGATCGCTGTCATATTTAGGCATGGGCAGAACACCAAACGACGTCACTCCCGCAGTTACCCACTCCTTAACCGAGCTGAATTCCTCAAGAATAAACAGTACATCTCCGTTCAACCATGAGTCCTCAAACAGAGTTCCGGTATCAAAAAGTGCGTCCTCTCTGTTCGACCAGTTGATAAGGGTCGTAAGCAGATTGTGTGCCTTTTCAGAACCGAAATCGCTTCCTATCTTCAAAGAGCCGTCCGGCTCGTTTTCTATAGTCAGAACTCCGCTACCCTGAAGGAAAGCATCTGTGGGAGTCTGAGACGTTGCAAATCCGAATATGTCTCCCGCATTCTTGGTTCCAAAGCCGTCCTCATCGCTTCCAACCTTTTTGGAAAGCTTCATCATATTCTCAAGCGTCCACTCTCCTTTGTCATAGAGCTTGTATACGTCGTCCAGCTTGTAGTCAGACACCATTTCCTTATTGAAGAATATTCCGTAGGTTGCGCCTATGTAGCTGGGAGCGATATCTCCCGTTGCGAAAAATACTCTTCCGTAAATACTGTTTTTCTCCAAAACGCTCTGATTCCACCAAGGAGATTCAAGGCTTATATGGGACATGGAGTTAAGGTCAGCAAGATAGCCGTTTGCCAAAAACGTTGCGGGGTTCCAGCTATACGTAGCAATAAGATTTATCTCCGTGGTTCCCGCAGCGCTCTGAACTCTTGTAAGCTGCTCCTGTCCCGCCGTTCCGCCGGGACCCGTCCAACCGCTTATCAGGTTGTAGACCAGCTTGACGTTCATACGTCTTTGTACCGCCTCGTTTCTTCTGTATGCGGCATCGCTGACAACGTCCGCTCCCAATGCCTCGATATCGTACTCGGGATAGTGCTTTTCAACCTCTTTCCATCCGCAAATGACGATTTCCTTTCCTTCAAAGTCCATTTCTCCGAGGCTATCCATAAGATAACCGTTCGAGTCATACTCCAAGCCGTCATCCCCAGTAACCGTCGATTCATTGGCAAGCGTCTGTTCATCTGAACCATCGCCAATCGAGCACGATACCAAGGCAGTGCAAAGCATCAATATCGCGATCAAAAGAGAAAAGATCCTTTTCATAAATTACCTCCTATAATAACTGTTTTTTATTTCGGTGCATCATACAAATTATCCTGCAAAAAGTATATCACACCATATCTATTTTAACACAAACCACTACTTCAAACAATCCAATAAACACGCAATTTACACACACAGAAGTAAGAAATGCGCTGAAAAAAGCCCCCATAAAATCCAAATAGTAATATTTTGGATAATTATGGGGGGCTGTTTTTGTTTATTTTGCTATTTGCGCATCTTTTTGGAATATTCCTTGGGAGTTATTCCCGTGCTTTGCTTAAAAAACGAGTAAAAATACTTCTCGTTTTCAAATCCGCATTGCGTGGATA
>JAZQTY010000150.1:0-4788 GCA_045631025.1 Eubacteriales bacterium | reverse complement strand
CTCTTTGACTCATCGGGAAGAAGACACACATCCTTTGCATCCGTTGAGGTTATGCCCGAGTTTGAGGATGACGATACTATCGTGCTTCGCGATGAGGACCTTGACATTACGGCGCACCGTTCTTCGGGCGCGGGCGGTCAGCATATTAACAAGACGGAGTCTGCAGTAAGACTTACGCACAAGCCCACGGGTATCGTTATCGAATGCCAGGAGGAGCGCAGTCAGTTCAAAAACAAGGACAAGGCGCTCAAGATGCTCAAGACCAAGCTTTACGATATGAAGCTGCAGGAGCAGAACGACAAGATCGCCTCCGACAGAAAGGCAATGGTTGGTACGGGTGACCGAAGCGAGCGCATACGCACCTATAACTACCCGCAAGGGCGCATAACCGACCATAGAATAGGTCTTACGCTCTTTTCACTTGAAAGCTTTTTGAACGGTAATATTGGCGATATGATAGACGCGCTCATCACCGCAGACACCGCAGAAAAGCTCAAAGCATCGGAATAAAACGCACAGGAAGTACGTCATGCAGACAAAAATTTTCAAAATCCCCACGAATGCCCCTGATTTTTCAGCTATAAACGAATGCGCAGCTATCATAATGAAAGGCGGACTCGTTGCCTTTCCAACTGAAACCGTTTACGGTCTCGGTGCGTCGGCTACCGACGAGTATGCAGCAAAAAAAATATACGCCGCCAAGGGCAGACCGTCGGACAACCCCTTAATAATTCACGTTTGTTCGCCCGATGACGCCGCTAATTACGCCTATGTAAACGAGCTTTACGAAAAGCTCGCCAAGGCCTTTATGCCCGGTCCCTTGACGGTAATTTTAAAGAAGAAGGACATAGTTCCCTATGGAGTTACCGGAGGGCTTGATACGGTTGCCGTGCGCTGTCCGTCGCACCCTATCGCGCTTGCGCTGATAGAGGCTGCGGGAGTGGCTATTGCAGCTCCGTCCGCAAATCTCTCGGGCAGCCCCTCGCCGACCTGCGGCTCTCACGTAATTGCCGACCTCAACGGGGGGATCGATGCAATTATTGACGGCGACGAATGTGAAATAGGACTTGAGTCTACTATCGTAAAAATCGAAGGCGATAAGCTCATTCTTCTTCGCCCCGGCGCGATCACGGCTGACGCGTTAAGATGCGTGTGCGAGAACGTTGAGATATCCTCTGTGGTGACAGAGGCACTTTCGGAAAACGAAAAGCCGTTATCCCCCGGAATGAAGTATCGGCACTACGCGCCATCCGTTCCTTTAATTCTCCTTGAGGGCGAGAACGATACCGTAATGAAGTTTTTGCATAATGCTCAAAATGCAGAAAAGTGCGCCATTCTCTGCTACCACGAGGAGCTTTACAAATTGAGAGCTGAACGAATAATAGATATAGGCAGTGAAAACGATCTTGCCTCACAGGCGCAAAGACTCTTTGCGGCGCTCCGCAAGGTTGACGAGCTTGACTGCGACGTTGTATACGCACATCTGCCCCCAAAGGACGGCATCGGTCTTGCACTCTACAATCGCCTTATTCGCGCGGCAGCACACACCGTGCTTCACGTAACACCAAACAACATAAAACACCACTAATACATATAGATCAAGGACGGTAAGTCAATGGCTAAAAAAGCAAAGAACGTAAAAACTGTTGAAGAAATAGTATATGCCCCCGTTCAAAACCAGATAATAACCGAGACTATTGAGAAAAACTATATGCCCTACGTTATGAGCGTTATAGTTTCACGCGCTATTCCAGAAATAGACGGTCTCAAGCCCTCACACCGAAAACTTCTCTACACCATGTACAAGATGGGACTACTCACAGGTCCTCGCACCAAGAGCGCCAATATCGTAGGTCAGACGATGAAGCTAAACCCCCACGGCGATATGGCTATATACGAAACCATGGTTCGTCTTACCAAGGGTAACGAGTCTCTGCTCCACCCCTTCGTTGACTCCAAGGGAAGCTTTGGTAAGCAGTACTCCGCAAATATGAAATTTGCGGCATCGCGTTATACCGAGGCAAAGCTTGATTCATTCTGTCAGGAGCTGTTTCGCGGAATAGACAAGGATGCTGTTGACATGATAGACAACTACGACGGCACGATGAAGGAGCCCGTATTGCTTCCTACTACGTTTCCGAACGTGCTCGTAACGCCCAACACGGGTATTGCCGTCGGTATGGCTTCGTCCATATGCTCCTTTAATCTCGCAGAGGTATGTGACGGAACAATAGCGCTTTTGAAAAATCCCCGCCTCACTACGGAGAAAATGCTCGATATAATCAAAGCGCCGGACTTTCCCGGCGGTGGAGCTATAATATACAACCGTGATGAGATGCGCCAGATTTTTGAGACGGGCTCGGGCTCTGTAAAGATACGTTCTCGCTACAATTATGACAAGGCGCAGAATTGCATCGATATTATACAAATCCCCTACTCTACCTCTATCGAGCTTATACTCAACAGAATTTCTGATCTCGTTAAGGAAGGCAAGCTCAAGGAGATCGTTGATTTTCGTGATGAGATCGACCTTTCCGGCTTCAAGCTTACGCTTGACTTGCGTCGCGGCGTAGACCCCGACAAGCTTATGACAAAGCTCTTTAAGCTAACTCCTCTTGAGGATAGCTTTAAGTGCAACTTCAATATTCTGATAGATTCTACCCCCAAGCAGATGGGTATAGTAGAAATACTTTCCGAATGGATAAAATTCAGAATTTCCTGCCTCTCTCGCGAGCTTCAGTTTGACCTAAAAAAGAAAAAGGACAAACTTCATCTTTTGCTCGGACTTGGCAAAATACTGCTTGATATAGACAAGGCTATAAAGATAATTCGTCACACCGAAAAGGAAGAGGACGTTATCCCCAACCTTATGTCGGGCTTCGGAATTGATGAAATTCAAGCAGAATATATCGCGGAGATCAAGCTGCGTAATCTTAATAAGCAGTATATTATTAACAGAATAAACGAAATCGAGGGCTTGCAGAACGAGATCGCGCACATCGAGGATATCCTCAAGGACGAGCTCAAGCTCAAGGCGCTTATTTCCTCACAGCTTACCGAGATAAAGAAAAAGTACGGTCAGCCACGTCGTTCGCAGCTCATTCACACCGATGATATTGAGACATATAACGAAACTGAAGAAATAGAGAATTTCAACGCTCGCGTTTATCTCACTCGCGAAGGATATTTCAAAAAGATCACTATGCAGTCGCTCCGAGGAAACGACGAGCATAAGCTCAAAGAAAACGACGAAATTCTCACGTCCTTTGATACGGACAACCTCTCCGAGCTTGTTTTCGTTACCGATAAATGTCAGCTATACCGCATAAAGACCGCTGACTTTGAGTGCTGTAAGGCGTCTGCCATGGGTGAATACCTCCCCGCAAAGCTCAATATGGACGACGGTGAAAAGCCGATATTCATGAAGCTTCACACGGGCTGGTCCGAGGGAGAAAACTTCGTATTCATATTTGAAAACGGAAAGGGCGTGCGTATCCCCGCACCCGTTTACGAAACCAAGGCGCCGAGACGCAAGCTTGTAAATATCTGTTCAAGCGCATCTCCGCTCGTAGGCGTTTTCTATGAAAAGGAAAAAGACCCCTTCGATTTCATTATGGTCAACAACGCAGATAAGGCTATCATTATAAAGACAGCGCTCGTACCAATAAAGACGACGCGTACTTCCGGCGGAGTCACCCTTATGACGTTGAAAAAAGGACAAAAAATCATCGACTGTACAAGCAATATAGAAGCAAGATATCCGGATACCAAGGGATGCCGCAAGTTAAAAATTCCCGCTTCCGGTCAGCAGCTCGGTGCGGGTGACTCAAAAATCGAACAGCTCAAAATAGACGGCTGATCTTGAAAGGATTAAGAAAATGAACAAAACTACGGTATTCGTAAGAATTATGTGCTGGGTGCTTGCGGGACTTATGGTTGCAGGCGCGCTAACGTACGTGATAACATTTCTCTTTTGATTTTCTTATTGGGGAAATGATATGAAAATTCTTATAATTTATTCTACCAAGGGTGGAGTCAGCAAAGCATGCGCCAATATGCTTTATGATAAATTAGTGGGTAGCTTTGACGTATCGGTATACGATATAAACGATAATCCCCCGACGCCTGACGGCTTTGACGTCGTCGTAATAGGCGGCTCTATCCGTTTCGGCAGGCTAAACAAAAAGCTAAAGTCATATATGAAGGCTCACGCTAAAAAGCTTTCGGAAATAAACACGGCACTCTTTATTTGTTGTGGCTTTACCGAAAGCTTTGAGGATTATGCCTCAATGCAAATACCCAAGCAAATCATTCCTTCCCTTGGCATTCATTTCTTTGGCGGTGAGTTAAAGCCTCAAAAGCTTAAGGGGATAGATAGGTGGATTGTAAAAACGCTTCGGGCGGATATGTTAAACGACGATTTTGAAGCTCCCGATCCAACCCGTCCTCCATTACCGGAAATAGTTCCGGAAAACATATACCGATTAGCAGATCGAATACGCGAGCTTCTGTAAAAATCACACATTTGCGCTACCATATCGAGCCAGTTTTTGTTCAAGTCGCCAAACCAAAAAAACTTGACAAATACCATAAAATGTGGTATTATATATAGGTAGCGCAAATACGCTTGACCCACTAGCTCAGACGGTAGAGCACTTGACTTTTAATCAAGGGGTCCGGAGTTCGAGTCTCCGGTGGGTCACCAAACAAGGGCATACACCAAAAGGTGTATGCCCTTGTTTCGTTACATATTATGACTCGAACTCCTCAAATCCGAAGGATTTGATA
>JAZQTY010000149.1:0-4544 GCA_045631025.1 Eubacteriales bacterium | reverse complement strand
CACATAAGTCCATCGTTATCCCACTCGCACGAAAGAGAGGCGGGGATTTTTGCATCAAGAATTTTGTAAAGCTCTTTTACCGTCATAAATAGCTCCTCAAATTTTAAAGTACCTTTTTAATTTCGTTTATAAGCCTTTGTTCGTCCTCGCAATACGCGCCCGCGCTTGTCTTGCCGCCTATGCGGCGAGAGAGAACTGCAACGCAGTGCTCCGCAAGGCGTATGAGCTCGGGGGATTTTCGGCTGATATTTATTTTTCCGAGCAACAGCTCGACTTCGGTATAAGCAACGGGCTTGCCCGTATATTCAGCCGAAATGAGCTGATAAATTTTGTCGTCCTCGACGGCAATCGATTCGTCGATAACGGCGAAGCCCTCTGCCGCGAGATATTCGCGCACGATTTCAGCGTGAGTCATAGGCTGTAAGCACAGGCGAATGTCTCCGCTTTTGGTCCAAGGCGCTGCGGAAAGTATTTTTACTATCAGCTCTCCACCCATGCCGAGAATTGAAATGTCGGTTGGAGAGAAGCGTTCTATACCGCAGAGTCCGTCGCAATGGCAAAGTGAAATTTTGTTTTCAAGCGAATATTTTTTTATATTTTCTTCTGCTCTCTCAATGGGCCCCCTGTTTACGTCGGAAGCCACCGCTCCGCGTATGTGCCCACCAAGGCAAAGCGCGATAGGCAAATAGGCGTGGTCGGTGCCGACGTCCGCCAAAAACGCGCCCTCACGGATAAAAGAGGCGGCGTGGGCAAGACGGGGGGAGAGAAGTGTAGTTTCTATCATAATACGTTCTCCGAAAAATAACAGCGGGGAAGTCGCGATACGAGATCCCCGCTGCATTTATTTTCTTACTTTTCAGATGCAAGAAATGCATTGATCTCTGCTATGAGCTTGTCAGCGTCAGTTCCGTGAACTGCGCATGCGTCAGCTATAGACTCACCGCGCGCGGAAGGACAGCCAAGGCAATGCATACCGATTGCGAAGAAGAACTGTGCCGTGCCGGGGTTGTGATCAAGTACGTCACCGATTATGGAGTCTTTTGTTACCAGCATAATTTACCTCCTTATAAAAACTATTCTATATATATTATAAAGGTTATTCTTCCCTTTGTCAACAATTAAATTCTTATATTATAGATATTTATTATTTATAATAAAAACGAAAGACGGCGGTGCGCAGAGTCCGCTTACTTTTCTTTTAAAAAAGAAAAGGTAAGCAAAAGAAAACTGTACATTAGTTTGTGCTATAATTTAAATATTTCCTCTTGCTTTTCCGAAAAAGAAAATGTAAGCAAAAGAAAACTGTACAATCCTAATCATGAGCCTTCCCCCAAGGGAAGGCTTTTCTCAAACCGCGATTCGGCTATAAAATTTTATTTTTGCGTAGGGGGGATTTTTTCGGACAGGCGTCCTCGACTGTCCGTTTAAAACAACAACGAAAGACGGCGGTGCGCAGAGTCCGCCGTCTTTCTACATTAGAAAATACCAACAATATTCAACCAATAAATAATATTTCTTCGATGTGTCCGTCTAATAATAAATTCGTGTGAAGCTTTTTGGCTCCACCTTTTTCACGAAAAAGGTGGAACGCGTCCCTCGCGTCCTCTTACATTTCGATAAGTGTTACGTCTATGCCGAGCTCGGCGCAGGCGGTTTTCTCACGCGAGTGGCAGGTGAAAATTATGCACTGCGTGGTAGTTTCTGCTATTTTTGAGAGCGCCGTGAGCATATTTTTAGCACGCACGTCGTCCATCTGGCAGAGTGATTCGTCAAGTAGAAGCGGGGGAAGCTTTGCGCCGAAAAGGCGAAGCATGAGCGCTATTCGTAAGCATATATACGCCGCGTCCTGCGTGCCGCCGCTGAACTGATCTATGTTTGCGGTAAATCCGCCCTGCTCGATCGAGAGGTCAAGATTTTTCGTCGTCTGCATAAACGCGTGCTTACCGTCCGAGAGAGCGTTCAAAAGCTCGCCCGCCTGACGGCTTATTTGGGGGGTAACGTTCCCGCTCATGGCTATGCTTGCCGCTTCAACGTGCTTTTTTGCAAGCGCGAGCGCCGAATAGTACGCGCTGTCGTTTTCGAGTTTTTTCTCAAGCTCGCGTATTTCATCCTCTATCTCGGTCGGAGTCTGTGAAAGACCGCCGCGCAGGGCTGCGACGTTTTCACGAAGATGGCTGACCTGTCCTGCGAGAATTGAGTATCTCTGCTCATCAAAGTCATACGCCTTTTTGACTGATGCTATAAGCTGGGGCGTGATTGCGGAAAGCTCGATGCTCACCGACGCGCGAAGCTCGTCAGCGTCGTAAGCGGCGAGAGAGCTGATTTCGTTTTTAATTACCGCGTCGAGTGCGCGAATATCTCCCGAAAGCTCACTGTATTGCTTGCAAAATTCCTCGGTAGCCTTTGCGCTTGCCATAGCAGCGGCTATCAGATCGTCGTTGTTGGAGGGAGTCTCGCTTGCCGCCTTTAAAATAAGCTCGGAGAGTCTTTGGCGGTAGCGTTCAACGTCTGCCTCTGCGCTTTGGCAGAGCGCCTTCGTTGTAACGAGCGTTTGCTCGTGCCCACGCTTTTTAGACAGCTCCTCAAGGCACTTATCCGCATACGTATCCGCCTCGGAGAAGAGAACGCCCAAGTCGGAAAGCTCTTCGTTAACGGCTTTGGTTGCCTTTGCGCCAGAGGCAACCAGAGCGACTCCCGCCGCGATCAGCACCGCTGCGAGCGCAGCAAGCACGATTGCTGCGACGGTAATTGAGCGCAGAGCGATTATACCGAGGGCGGTAGGTACGCACAGTCCTATGAAAATGCCGCCAACTGTCTTAAAGGTCTTTGATTGCGAATTCTTTTTGATAGCGGTTGCGAGATAATTTGCCTTTCCGCCCGCATTCTCAATACGCTCGCCAAGCTCGCAAAGGTGAGCGTCAACCGTGGACGACTCACAAGCCTTGTTATAATCGGCAGCGAGCGAGGAATTCTTATCAGCCGCATCCTTCAGGTCTCGCGCAGAGCCTCGAAGATCGGAGGCGTAAGATGCGTCGGGGATAAAGCCGTTTTTCGTCACGGACGCGACGAGAGAGTCGCGCTCGCTTCTTTTAGCCTCAAGGTCCATTTTCTTTTGGTCGAGCGCGGCAAAGCGCAGCAGTATTTGCCCTTTTTCTATTTCTGCCGCCTTCGCTTTGGATTTTTGAAGCGACTCGTTTATCTGTTCAAGCGTTGCGCTTTTTCTCGCAAGCTCTGCGGATTGCTCGACGTACCAGACGTATTTATCCGTCAGATTTCTTTCCTTTATTCGAAGATCCTTGATTCTTTGCTCGGTGTCGTAAAGTCTTCCGCCATCACCGCGGTTATGCTTATACTCCTTACGAACCTTGTCAAGTCTGTCCATTACCTCGGACACGTCTATACTCTCGTCAGCCGATGCAAGCATATTTTCTATTGCGCTTGCGGTTTGAGCGCGGTTTATATCTCCTGCCTTCATCTGCGCGACGAAGCAGCTGTTGTCAAAAACCTCGGACGGAACTTCGAGTAGGTATTCGCCGGGCTCTGCTTTTATTTCCTCGCCCGTGACGAAATCGGTAAGCTTCAGCGATTCGTTAAGCTTCGTGCCGGACGAGACGGCGCGGCGCTCGATGAGATATTTTTTGCCGTCGGACTCAATGAGCATCGTGCCTGCGGCGCGCTTACTTTCCCAGTTTAGCGAGCGCTCTCTGTCGGATGCGCGCGCAGAGCGGCGAGTGGGAAGTCCGTAGAGCATAAAGCGAATAAAGAGCATTACGGTACTTTTTCCCGATTCGTTATTACCGCTTATTATGTTAAGCGTGTCGCCAAGCGTTATTTTTTTGTCGCGGAGGCAACCGAATTCTACTATATTAAGCTCAAGTATCTTCATTTTTTGCCTCCGTCGGTAAAGTCTTTTCCGTCAATGGCTGCAAGTCCTATCTTTAGGGCTCGCAGTGCGAGAGTGCGTTCCTGTCCGTCCTCGCTCATAAGCTGTGGCAAGAGCGAGCGGTAAAATTCGCCGCGAAGCGTGGTGTCCTTTTCAAGATATCCGCCGTCGGGCAAGGACAGCGTGTTGTCGCGAAGCTCGAGTGAGAGTAGCTTATCGGCGGATGCGCTTTCTATCGCGGCAAGATCGGGAAGCACGTCGGAGGGAAGCGTTCCTACAACGTCAAGGCGCAGGTGCGTCGGCTCGCCGCTTACTGCCGCTATTGCGTTCTCGATTATACTGCGAGCCTCCGATTCGGAGGAAACGCCGTCAAGAGAAGCCTCCTGCCACATATATCTTTCATTTGAAATTTTGTGAGAGGTTACTGCGGGCGGCGCATCGGGAGAAAGCTCTACTATAAGAGCGTATCCGTCACCGAGCTCGTCAAAGCTTCTGCCCTCGGGGAAGCCGCAGTAGCGAATATGATCGGGTGTGGAGGGCACGTTGTGTACGTGACCGAGCGCCGCGTAATTAAAGCCGTATCGTTGAATATCTGACGTTGTAAGCGGCGCGTAGCGCGACGTAGGCGCGTCAAGATCTGCGTGCGCACAGAGAATATATA
>JAZQTY010000148.1:0-4328 GCA_045631025.1 Eubacteriales bacterium | reverse complement strand
CATGGCTACGATCCGACTTCTCTTGACGCGTTGATACCTCCCGCGAGTCAAATACGGCTTGACGTAACGGGACCGTCTTTTAAGAGCGTGACAGCGAGATATGGAAGCATCGGCGATATAGCGATAATAGAGATGGCGTCTGCGGCGGGACTTACCTTGGTACCCGAATCCGAGAAAAAAGCGGGAGCGGCGACGACGTACGGCGTAGGTGAAATAATACGCGACGCGGTAAGCAAGGGATATAAAAGGATAATGCTTACCGTTGGCGGAAGTGCTACGAACGACGGAGGCTGCGGTATGCTTGCGGCTCTTGGCGCGCGTTTTACCGACGCAAACGGAAAAGAGTTTATTCCTACGGGATATACCTTAAATAATATTTCAGCGATAGATACGTCCGGAGTTTTGAAGGGAATTTACGACTGTGAGTTTATAATCGCCACGGACGTGAAAAATCTATTGCTCGGAGATAGCGGAGCGACGTACGTTTATGCGCCTCAAAAGGGCGCGCAAGCGCAGGAGCTTCCCCAAATGGAAGCGGGAATGAAGCGTTACGCGGAGCTCTTGGAGAAGCTGTCCGGAATAAACGTAGCCGAAATAAACGGCTGCGGAGCGGGCGGAGGAATATCTGCGCCGCTTTTGGCGTTCTTCAATGCTCGCATACAGTCGGGAATTGATACCGTGCTCGATATAACCGATTTTGATTCTGCCTTGCTTGGGGCTGATGCAGTCATAACGGGTGAGGGCAAGATTGACAGTCAGAGCCTCTACGGAAAAGCGATAAGTGGCGTGGCAAAAAGAGCTAACGCCGCCGAAGCGCCTGTTTATTGCTTCGTTGGATGTGTTGGAGATGACCCGAACAAGCTAAAATCAATGGGTATTGCCGATATATTTGATATCCTGTCGTTGGCAGAGTCTTCTGACGACGCGATAAAGAATGCCGACAAGTATCTTTACGCTTTAGCGCGCTCTTTTGCGACAAATGCTTCAAAAAATAAAGAATAATAATTCATTATTATACTAAAGGAGAAAAGCGATGTTAAAAAATTTCGACATTAAGCCGCCGTTCTTTGAGGTGGGACCGAAGGCGATAATTTGGGGCGAGGAAATGCTTGCTCTTGCCAAGGTCATAGACAAGACGGCAATGAAATATGACGTGGACATTATAGTCACGCCGCAGTATACGGACATTAAGCTCCTTGCTGACAATACCGAGAGAATACTCGTGTTCGCACAGCATATGGACGCGCTCGTTCCCGGACGCGGACTCGGAAGCGTGCTTCCCGAGGCAGTTAAAGCGGCGGGAGCAAAGGGCGTTATGCTCAACCACGCTGAAAAGCCTCTTGATATGGAGACTCTTGAAAAGACCATCAGACGCGCTGACGAGGTTGGACTTGCTACTATCGTTTGTGCAGATACGGTGGAGGACGTAAAGAGAATAGCTCATATGGCTCCTAACCTTATCGTAGCAGAGCCTACCGACCTCATAGGCACGGGAACGACGAGCGACTCGAATTACGTAATAGAAACCATCAGAACCGTAAACGAGATAAATCCCGATATTATGGTACTTCAGGGTGCGGGAATCTCTAACGGTCAGGACGTGTATAACACTATAAAGCTGGGCGCACAGGCGACGGGCTCAACGAGCGGAATACTTAAGGCGGCAGACCCCTACGCTATGGTCGAGGAGATGATATACAATCTCCGCCGTGCTTGGGACGAGCTTCATCCGTAAGGCAGGGAGAGACTATGAAAAAAGAAAGTCTTGAAGCGGCGCGCGCCGCTTATGAGATAGAGTACGAGTGTATAAAGGGAATGGTCGAGCACTTTGACGAGGAGGCGTTTTCAAAGGCAGTTGAGCTTCTGAAGAACGCGGAGCGCATAGGAGCGTCGGGCTGCGGTCATTCGGGCATTATTTGTCAGCATTTCGTACATCTCTTAAACTGCATAGAGCAGCCCGCAAAGTTCATATCTCCCGCAGAGGCTGTACACGGAGGTACGGGATTCGTTCGTGAGGGTGACGTTATGGTGCTTGCATCGAGAGGCGGTAAGACGGCAGAGCTTCTTCCCATTATGGATATCTGCAAGAGAAAGGGCGTTAAGATCATAACCGTAACGGAAAATCTCGAATCTCCCTTGGCTCTCGGCGCTGACGTTGTGCTCAAGCAGTACGTAAACAGAGAAACGGACAAGTATAACGCGCAGGGAACGACCTCGTCAACGGCGCTATGTATGATATTCCATACGTTGCAGACAGCTCTCATTGAGGAGACCGACTACCAAAACGAGCAGTTTGCTCTCATTCATCCGGGCGGTGCGGTAGGTGAGAGACTTAATAACAAGAGCGTTTGAGTGGGTATCAAGGAGAACGGATTTGAAATTAAAGATAAAAGATAGATCAATGCTTAAAAAAGCATTTGGTTTGGGCTTTACCGGTATATTTGCGTATCTGGTCAGCTACTATTCAAGAAATCTTTTAAGCGTAGCCTCTCCGAATATGCTGTTGTCGGGAGAATACACGGAGGAATTTATTGCTATTCTTTCCTCTACGTACTTTTTCGTATACGCAACCGGTCAGCTTGTAAACGGGCTTATCGGCGACGCAGTACCCACAAAGTACATGATTTCTATTGGTTTGACAGTTACGGGAACGGTGCTTATTCTGTTTCCGATAGTGCCCTATGCGTGGATGCAGATACTTTGCTTTGCGCTTATGGGCGTGGGGCTGTCAATGCTTCGAGGTCCTATCGTAAAGATGGTCGCCGAAAACTTGAGCAAGGATTATTCAAGAGTCATAAGCACCTGTCTGTTGGCGGTCTCATTTCTCGGACCTTTGATTGCAAGTGGATTTGCGATAGTATTCCGTTGGAGAACCATGTTTATAGTTGCGGGTATTATTGCCATAGTAATCGCACTGATATCGTTCGTTTCGCTCACTATTTTCGAGCGCAAGGGACAGCTGGTATTCCACAGCAACAAATCTGCGGGTCTTGTCGGATACTTGCAGGTGTTTAAAATCGAGAAAATAATATTTTTCTTGATACTCGGCGGAATTATGGAAATGGGAAGCACGGCAATCGGATTCTGGGTGCCCACGTATCTTGCCACCGTACTAAATCTTGATAAGGTTACGACGAGCACCATATATTCGATAATGTCGATAGCTATTTCGCTGGCTCCGTTTTTCATGCTTTTCCTTTATAAGCTTGTAAAAATGAAGCAAAAGGACATTTTTATGATGAGAGCAGGAACACTGCTGTCCGTGATCTTGTTCCTTTGTATGATCGTTGTTCCCAATATGTGGGGCAAGATCGTATTGCTCGTGCTTGCAGAGGTAAGCCTGTCTTGCTGTACTGCAGTGCTGTGGAGCATTTATATTCCCGGACTTGGAAGCACGGGAAAGGTGTCGAGCATTAACGGCGTAATGAACTGTAACGGTTATCTTTCGGCGGCAATAGCGAACGTGGCGTTCGGAAAGCTGCTTGAAATCAACTGGAACTACGTTATTTTCGTTTGGTGCGGACTTGCCGTAATAGGACTTATAGCGTCCTTTTTCGTAAATAAAAAACAAAAAAATAATATATAAAAAAGGAGAATTTTATTATGGAATTCAAAGTAGTACAAAAGGAAATCGAGCTCCAGTCCAGAGGCTGGATCCCCACCTTCCACGACATCAGAAAGGAGATACTCGACATAGTTGAGGCATCCGGAATTAAGAACGGAACCGTCGCTATCGTATCTCACCACACCACCTGCTCCGTTATGGTTCAGGAGTGCTCGCACGATATCGATTCCTTCGATCTCGAGTACCTGCAGCACGATCTTCTCGACATTATGAGAAAGATGATCCCCGACTTTGCAGAGGAGCATCAGTACCGTCATCCCGGTCCTATCCACGCTCAATACGGCAGATACGTAAACGAGCCCGGTGACTACTCCAGCATGAATACCGACGGACATCTCCGTTCCTGCTTCTTCGGCAGAAGCGAGACTCTGACCATCAAGGACGGCAAGCTTGACCTTGGTCTGTTCGCTCACATTTACTTTATTGACTGGGATCACGTTATCGCTCGTCGCAGACAGGTCAACGTAACCGTTATGGGTACTACCGAGGACGTTGAGGACAGAAAGGTAAACGGTGGAGAGGTTATCAACACCCGCCGCAGATTCACCGACGAGGAGAAGGAGTACGACATTCACTTCGATCTCCAGCAGATGAGATAAGACAGGATACAAAATATATTTTGATTTCAAGGAAGAAGATATTATGATCAGATTCGGTTGGGCAGAAACGGATATAACCCCAAAACAGAAGATAGCGCTTGACG
>JAZQTY010000147.1:0-7152 GCA_045631025.1 Eubacteriales bacterium | reverse complement strand
AAAGGCAGGGAAGGTAATATCCTTCCTTGCAGGTGAGGTGGACGATGAAGCTGGAAGAACTTAAACTGTGGCGCGAGCGTGAGCTGCTCTGTGATGTTATACCGAAAGAATACGGCTTTCTCGGAGCAATATACGGCGTGTTCCGTGACGGCACCATAGACTGCGGAACGGAATTCCCATCAGGCTTTGGCAAGGAGCTTCAATGTGAGTTCGGCAGACTCGTAAGCCACTTGCAGAACGAGGGAGAATACCTTTTGAAAGACTTTGGTAGTATGAGAGAATATTGCCGTAATCACCCGCATGCTCTTGTGCCGTATAAATTTAACAGAGAGTGCTGGGGCTTTCGCGTTCTTGCAGACAAATACGCGTGGTACGTATCCTGTACTCCTTGGAACGACGGACGGCACTTTACCGTATATTGCTACGATAGAGAAAAGCTCTTTTTCTGTCTTTCCAAGGAAAGGGGATTGGCGGTTGAGTGCTTCGGTATATTACCCTTTACGGGAGAGCGGATATTTATTCGCTTCGGTGAGGACGGTTATACCGTGTGTACCGAGGATCTCGATACGTTAGAGGATAACAGGATCATAGTTATGGCACAGAACGGAATGTGCGGTATAACGAGAGCGCAGGTATCTGCAATGCAGAATGGAGCTATATATGGCTGGGATACACCACTTGCTGATCCGAAAAGATATGATGAGAATGGGTATCTAATTGAAAGCGTATAACCTACAAAAATGTAATAATATATTGACAAGTAGGTTATAATATGGTATAATATTCGTAGCGAAAACGGAGGTGATCTTTATGAGCAATTCTATGATGTCTCAATATAAAAGGGCATTAAAAAGGAGCTTGGATATAGAACGAGAGCTTGACGCTTTACCTGACGGATATATATCCTCTAAGGTTATTTACGGTAAAACTCAGCATTATTTGCAGAAACGTGTAGGAAAGAAGATCGTTGGTAAATATATTTCGGATGATGAAGTTGGTGCGATAAGGCAAGGACTTTCAAAACGAGTGATGCTAACAACGGAATTGATAGAAGTTAATGCCCGTATATCGGAGCTTGAAACTGCCGCAAGACTTGTGAGTATTAAAACATATAATAGCTGCCTGCTTCTTAAAGCATGTATGCCGATGGAGCGTTTAAGTCTTGAGAACAGGCGAAAAGCTTCTTCCTTTGCTCACTCAATGAATGCTGTTGAGGGTGTTTATGCTACGGAGGAAACGCAAAACTCTGTCGATCGTTGGATTGAGGGAGAGGAAACTTTTCTTTCTGTGTATGAAAGTACTCTAAAAAAATACGGTTTTCCTGTGGAGGGCAGATAAATGAGAGATCCATATTTATATGACGATGTTGACGTCCTTAAAAATCTGGCAAACATTAAGGATGCGGAGTTATTAAGAACTGCCGAAGCGGATATTACCAATCTTGCAATGACGGCAATATACAACAAGAAGTATGATAAGTTTGGCGCAGATACTCTGTGCGACATTCACCGTACGATTTTCGGTCAGATATACGATTGGGGCGGTGAATACAGAACTATTATGATGACCAAGCCCGAGGACGTTCTGGGCGGAGATACGGTAAGATACGCATATCCAAAGGAAATAAAAAAGCAACTTGCTGAAACTATGAAGGAAGTGGGAAAACTAAAGCGTACCGGAGATAACGACAGAGATATAGTTTTTCGCTTAACGAGAATAATAGCGGCAATATGGCAGACGCATCCTTTTCGTGAGGGAAATACCAGAACCGTAATAGTTTTCGCCGTTCTTCTTGCGAAATCTCTTGGCTTTGAGGTGGATCACGAATTGTTCAAGGAGCATAGCTCATACGTCCGTAATGCGCTTGTGTGGGCGTCTCAGGGAATGTATTCCGAATATCAGTATATTGAGAGGATATTCTTTGATGCAATATTGAATGAGGATAATACCCCGGAAGATATAACCTCGGAAAAAACTGACAAGTACGAGAAGATCGGAGATTATAAGGTTAAGGATTACGTTGAAAGACCGCACGAATATAAAAAATAATATAATTAACGTCTAAGACGACAATGAACACCATTCTATAATGAAATGGTGTTTTTTGTTGCAATTTTATTTTAAGGAGGATTTTATTGAAAAAAAGAAATGAAAAATTTTTGAGTGAAAGACATTCAAAAATGAACTACGGAAAGCTTTTGTATATCACTTTTATGTGTGTCACGTTGGCAACAGCTCTTTGCCTGCCTGCGTTTGCGGCAACCGTCACTATATGGGAAAAGGCTGAGGAGATAATGAAGGATGTGTACGATCAGATACTCCTAATATCGACTATAGCCGCTGTTGTGTGCGCCGCCGTTGCCTTGCTTCTTATGAATTTTTCAAAAAGCGGAAAGACGGTTGATGAATCGAGGGCGTGGCTCAAGCGTATAGCCATTACTTGGGCGATACTCAATAGCCTTGGATTTATTATGGCTTACGTCACACCGTTTTTTGCTGATGGGCAGTGGAATGGATAACCTTTGACGGAAGGAAGTGATGTAACATAGGCATTTTAGATGGCATTGTTGAATGGTTTGCCCAAAAGGCAACGCTAATGCTTGATCTTGTCAGTTCATCGGTGTTAGGTGCTCTTGGTTGCGATATGAATACATTTATAAGATACTTTCCCGCAGCCGAAACCATGTACGATATTTTCGTAGCCCTTGCAATCGGACTTATTATGCTGAATTGGGTGTGGCAATTATTTAAGAATTACGGACTTGGAATAGGAATTGAAGCAGAGGATCCAATTAAGCTCAGTATTCGCTCGGTGCTTTTTATTTTCCTTGCATATTTTGCAAGATATATAATCGAGATCGTATTGAGCATTGGTGGCACACCGTATTCTTGGATAATGACCTCTGAGATACCCCCGTTGGAGTTTTCCTCGTTCTATTCGGTCATACTCACAACGGCAGGAACTACTGCAAGCGGAGTTGCCGCACTTATATCACTCATTCTTACTCTGATTCTTGCGTGGAACTACATCAAGCTTTTGTTTGAAGCGGCAGAGAGATACGTATTACTTGGCGTAATGGTATTTACCGCTCCGGTAGCTTTTTCTATGGGAGCATCGCAAACAACAGGAAATATTTTTAAGAGCTGGTGTCGAATGCTTGGAGGACAGGTATTCTTACTCCTTATGAACGCATGGTGTCTCAGAGTATTTTCGTCAATGGTAGGAGCATTTCTTTCTAATCCCTTGTCAATGTAAGGAGAAACGATGAAAAAATATAAAAAAACATTTTTAATGATAGCCGCTGCACTGATTATGATAGCCATATTCAGTGTGTCGGCTTTTGCTTTAACAGATGATGAAGTTCTTGAGGCAGTCGAGGAAAGGGGACAGGACGCGGTTAATGGTAGCATATTCGTATGGTTTCTATGCGCCATAGCCTTTCTGAAGGTCAGTCAGAAGATTGATAGCTTTATGGCAGGGCTTGGTATAAACGTAGGACAGACAGGCGGATCAATGCTTTCAGAGGCGGCAATTGCCATAAGAACGATGGTTGCCGCAAAGCAATTTGCAGGTGGCGGCAGAGGTTCCGGTGGCTCTAACGGTGGTTCATCAGGTGGCGGTAGCTTTATGAAGGGCGGTCTTGCCGGCGTGGTAGGTCGAAGCTTTACCAATAGCGGAGTAAAGAAAGCTACGGGAAAGTCAAGCGGAGGTCTTGGCGGTAAAGCTTATACCTCATCCGTAAGCAAGGGCGGTAGCTTTGCCAACAAGGTTATTGGCAGAGTGGCAACCGGCAATATATCTTCCGTAGGTACTATTTCAGGCAAAGGTGCATCTGAGGCACTTTCTTCTTATCTTGGTCTTACCGCTTTAGGCGAGGGAGCTGACGGTGTTTCTACCTACTCTGACGTAGAGATAGGCGGTGGTAGAATTATGGCGACCGAAATGAGTGCAGAATATCCCGACGGTATTGCGGTTGGAATGTATCACACGGAGCAATATATGAAGCCATCGGGAGAGCATACTGTTGTTACTGCCGCAGACGGAACAAAATGGTATAAGCAATATGCTCAGGATACCGTTGAGCGAACACCTCACACAGCTACAAACGGAATGATAACTTATTCTGAAAAGATAGTTAAGAAGCTACCCAATCCCCCGAAAAGAAAGGATAAGGTTTAATGGCGGAAAATAACAGCCCCGTAGGAGAGCCATTAAGAAAAACAGGACAGGCGGCGGTGTCAACGGTAAGGTTTGCCAAAAGTGCTGCAAAACTCGGAAAAACGGTTGCCGCAACGGCAAAGGGAGCGGCAGCTGGAAGTATATACGGAGCAATCGCGGCTTTTGTTTGGGAGAACAGGAGATTGATCTTCAAGATAACCGTAGCAAGCTTAGTTGTCATTTTGATTCCGGTCTTGGTTGTCTGTATGTTGCCGAGCGTTATCTTTGACGGTCTTTCCGAGCCTTACTCTGTGGATAATCCAAATGCTCTTATTCTTAATGACAGTACCGTAATAACCAATAATATAAACAGAATTTCCGAGTCCGTAGGCAGTGTGATGAGTGATGCCAAAGCCGATGTGTTAGCTGAAATAGAGCGAGATTTTGCGAGTACTGACGCTGAGCGAAAGGAAATAAACGATCCATATAACAGTACGACAGCATACAGCATAGCATCGTTTGTGTCACAGTATTCGGCATATAGGAGTAACGATATAAGTCTTATTTCTATTTCGGATATGGAAAGCACTCTGCGGACTCATAAGAATAAGCTCTATTCCTATACGAAAAGTATTGAGGAAAAAGTATCTGTGATCTATACGGAAACAACAGATGCTCAAACCGGAGAGAAGATAATTACCGAAAACGAGGTTGTAGAAACCGTGGCAGTTTATACCGTAGTGTATAACGGAGAGGAATATTTTGCGGATAACGTCTTCCATCTTACGGATAAGCAAAAGGAGCTTGCTCAGGATTATACGGAAAATCTGAAGCTGTTTTTAGGTGAGGGAGAGATATGGGAGCAAATAAAGTAGATAGGAGAATTTATGGGACAAAATGACAGTGAATTTGACGTCTATTACATTCCGCCGAATTTTATAGATAGCGGAACTGTACTTGGCGGTCTGTTCAAGCTCAGAAATACAGTTGAGGCAGGCATTCTTGCATTTTGTGCAGGAGTACCAGCCATTATGCTTGGTCCGGATATTACCTCAAAGGTTTTGATACTGTGCTTTACGGCGTTGCCGCTTGCCATTATTGCCTTGATAGGAGTTTCGGGCGAAAGTCTTTTTTCGTATATTCTGGGTGTAATAAGATTTTTAAAGAAGCGCCGTGTGATTGGCGCAGGGAAAGAAAACAGAGTACAAAAGATAAAGAGGAGGAAAAATATTGAAAAGAAAAAAGAATTATTTTAGGCGGTTGCTTTCAGTTACATTAGTTTTGCTGACTGTTATCAGCGCACTGCTTGTAATGACTGTAAGCACATCTGCCGCAACAAACCGTGCGGGAGAGTATACACTCTCGGGTAGTTATAATATCGGTGATGGAGCTAAATCGGGGTATTTGAGTAATTTCAGAATTACGATCGGCACACAGTATTTCTACGATGATTCAGCGAGCGTGTCGCAGACTAAATATCAGTTCCATACGTTTGATTGGACGTATTTTGCATTTTATATCTATGCTAACGATATTTCTTCCCACACTTCGTTCAGGCTGACGCGAAATGGCTCAACTTTTACAAACCTTTCACTTTCGGGTAAAAGCAGTGGATATTTATATAAAGGATCCTTGCCAGATGGTGATTATATTCTTGTTTACGTGGGCGAATATTGGTCGGGTGTATTTTCAAAAAAGACTTATACATTTACCTATAATTTCACCGTAGATACGACAGCGCCTTCCGTTTCGCTAACCGCAGGAGGATCAAATATTTCAAGCGGCAGTTATACAAATAAAGAAATAAAGTTCAGTGCAAGTGATACGTATAGCGAAGAAAAAATTTATTATAAAGCGCCCGGTGAATCGGCGTATAGCCGTGTTACGGCAACGAGCAAATCCGTGTCGGCAACATCGGCAAATAATGGCTGGTGGTACTTTTACGCAGGTGACGGATATCAAAGCACAAGCACGTATTCTGTATATCTGGATACCGTTTGCCCCGTAGGATATATAACCAATTCAAGCGGTACCTCGCTATCAAGCGGAAGCTATACGAATAAGCCTGTAAAATATACAGCAACCGATAAGGGCGGTGTTAGCTATTATGAGGTGTTATTGCCAAACGCATCATCTTGGTCGAGCTATTCGTCGGGGACGGCTTTGTCAAGTTATCACGGCTGGTATTATTTCTGCGCGGTAGATAAAGCGGGCAACGTTTCGGGATATTCAAGCGTGTACTATGACGCAACAGCTCCATACGGAACGCTTTACGGTGGTACGTCTGCAAGATCATCGGGAAGCAGTACCAATGCCTCGTATATCAAATATGTTGCATCTGACTCCCATAGCGGTGTTTCAAGCTGTTACGTACTTAAACCGGGCGGTAGCTCTTACGTGTCCTATACCTCGGGTACACAGCTAACAGCCGAGGGTACTTACTATTTTTATTGCGTTGACCGAAGCGGAAACCAGTCCTCTGTGGTATCTATCACACTTGACAGAACACTCCCGACAGCTCAGCTCTACGTGGACGGAGATCCTATCGCAAGCGGCTCTTATACAAACGGAGAGTATATATCCTTTGAATCAAACGGCACATGCTACGTAAAGCTCCCGAACAGCACGAGCTTCTCTCAATATATATCGGGAACGGAATATGACAAGGTAGGTAAATACGTGTTCTACGCAACAGACGCGGCAGGAAACAATACGGGAGAATATACTCTCGTAATTGACCGCACTCAAAAATCCGTAGAAATCAGTAACATCACAGATGGCAATACAGATGGTGACGTTACTGTGACTTGGGTAGATGGCGAACCTGATATTTACGCTCCTATATCTGAGGTGAGTATAAATGGCGTTACCGTAGAAAAGGATGATGTAATTTATACCATAAACGTCGGAAAGTATGATGTAGTCGTTACCGATGCAGCAGGGAACGTGTGGGGTACGTCGTTCACCTCAACAAAAAAGAATATCCTTCCGGA